>CAIVZW010000638.1 GCA_903910495.1 uncultured beta proteobacterium | reverse complement strand
GCGCCGCAGCGTGCCCTTCCTGGCCATCGTCGCCATTGCGCTGAGTCTCGCGCTATTTTCCTACGAGCCTTCGCTGGCCTTGTTCGGGCTGTTCGTAGTCTATGCGCTGTCAGGCCATGTTCTGGCGCTGGTACGACTCGTCTGTCGCAGGACGTCGGCCAGCCCTGATTAGGCGGGATTGCGCTGGCGGGAGCGTCTGACATAGCCGATGGCGCTGCAAAAAAAGATGCTGGAAAGCAGTATCTCGGCAACTGCCAGCCACTGGCTCGGGCCGGATTCGCTGGTGGCGCGGACCAGGCCTTCGGTCAGATAGAGCAGGATCAGCATGGATGCCCACTGGCAGGTATAGCGGCGGGCGTTCAGAATACCGAAAAGAGGAGCCAGCAGCGGAACACATTTCAACACCAGCCAGGATCCGCCGGGATGGATGGGTGCGAGGCGCAATTCCCAGGCCAGGCAAAGGAAGATCAGTGAGATCAGGCTGATGCAGGCAGACAGATAAAGGCTTCGGGTGGTCATCGGTACCGTCCTGACAGAGTAGCTTATTATAGAGATCTTATGACTCCCCGACTTTCACGTTTGTATGCTTTCGTTGTGCGTGTGCTGCGTCGATTCGTCGAAGAAAACTTCGACCAACTGAGTGCCAGTCTGGCGTTTACCACCTTGCTTTCGCTGGTACCGCTGGTGGCGGTCGTTCTCGGTATCATGTCAGTGCTACCCATCTTTTTCGAAATGGCGACTCAACTCGACCATTTTGTCGTGCGCAGCCTGCTGCCTGAACGCAGCGCCGGGATGATCATCGATTACGTCCTGCAGTTTTCACAAAAAGCGACGAATGTCACTTTGGCCGGCCTGGCCGCGCTGGTGGTCACCGTCCTGTTTCTCCTGTTGAGCATCGAACGCGCGTTCAGCCATGTCTGGTGTGTCATTGAAGACCGACCATGGTGGAAAAAACTGCGGCTGTACGCCGCCGTTCTTGCGCTCTGGCCTTTCGTTGTGACCTGCGTGGTTCTGGCAACGTATTATGCAGTTACGGCTTCGCTCGGATTGATCGACGATCCCGAATGGCTGCACAGTTTCATGTTCAGGGTGGCCGGTCTGTCAATTGCGGCGATTTTTTTTGCCGGACTCTATTTTGCCGTTCCCAATGCCCGGGTCTTGCCGCGTGACGCACTGTGGGCCGGTCTGTTTGCGGCCCTGGGCTTCTTGCTGATGCAAAAGGGCTTCGAATTCTACCTTTCGCATTTCCCGTCGTTCACGCTTGTATACGGTGCTTTTGCCACGGTGCCGATTTTCCTGCTCTGGCTTTATCTGTCGTGGGCCGTCGTGTTGCTCGGCGCGCTGGTGGCTGCAACGCTGCCCGAGTTCCGTGGCGATAGCTGCCTCAAGGCGGTGGAGAACGGGCTGGAATAGCCTTGAGGATATCCCGTTCGATCGAAAAAACCTCGATCTGGCTGTTCTGCTCGTCAAGGCCTGTGCTTCTCATTTCACGCAGTTCAAGATGGTTTTTTTCGACGACCAGGACGAAAGATTTGGGCTGATTCTCCATGGAGCCCGAGGGAACAACCAGCATTTCAGTCAAGCGCAAGGGCGGCACTCGGGGCAGGATGAGTACCGACAGCCGGCCTCTGTCGCTGGCTTCCGCAGGCAAGGCAAGAAAGGCGGGGACGGCACTGGTCGCCAGAATCTGCAGGCCGAGTTCCAGATGCTCCTGGTTCTCGGATTGCGCCCAGCGAACAATGCAGATTTGCCAGTTTTCTCCCGATTCGGTGCGGATTGCCGTGACGTCGCCGACCGCCATGGCACCGGTTTTCCCCGAGACGTGCATGACGGCATAGCCGTCTGGGCTTTCGTTGGTGATCATCCAGTTCGACGTTTCGACGGCCGCGGCATCGTCCTCCTGAAAAAGGCGCCACAAGCTGTCCAGACCGGCACACAGGGCCGCACGGTAGTTCTGTCGGCGGCGCGGGAAGCGGCGTTTGCCCGGCTCGCCCCAGTAGGTGACGAGCCGGCGCAGGACCCCGCGTCCGGCCGGCGTGCTGGCAAATTCCGGCAGGTTGAGCAGTTCCGGAGTGTCGCCGGCTTTGAGTGCGGCGATCTGTTGCTTGAGCAGTGCGGCCAGCCGGTCGCAGGAAAAATAAAGTGCGGGCGTTTCCGGAGGGGGGGGTTTCCGGGCGCAGGCGACTGCCGGTGCGTCATGGGTCGGATCGATCCAGAATGTCGCGGAGGTTCTGGCTGAAGTGATGTTGCTAGAATCGATGTGGTCGGAGAAACGCTCCAGATAGGCCGCAACAAAATGCACTTCACGGGACGTGAAGGACGCCGGTTGGGCACAACCGAGCAGAATGGTTGAATAATAAACGCTTTCCAGGGTGCATGAGGCCCCCTTCGGGGTGTTGCCGACAAGGCCCATCCGACGTGCGATTTCATAGGTCTGATGGAGTTGCTGCCAGATCCCGACGCCGGCAGGTGACGCCGCCAGATTGCTGATCAGCAGGTGTTGTGCAAGGGCGTACAGGCTCCTCCAGAGAGTAAGGTCCTGCGCCTGACGCAAGCCCTGGGCCAGGTGATCGTCAATTGAGCACAGTGTCGCCTGCAAATCTTCAGAGAGCGTTCTCAGCAAATCCTGCAGACTGCGGATCAGTTGCCGGGTCTTTCGGGGAATCGGGAGCGAGACATCGGTCAGGGAAGGGAGCAGGGCGGTAACGACGGCCATGCTGCGGGTGTATAGGCGCTCTAGCACCGCGGCGCGTTGCTGGGGCGTTAGCTGGCTGGCGCGCAAGGCGGCCAGATGACTGTGTAGGGCTGGCAGGTCGTCTGGCGAATTAAGCGGGGTGGGTGCCCCGAGCCATGCGAGAATGGCTCGCATGGCCGGTTGCGCGAAGGCAGTGGCTTCGAGGTTGTCTGCAGCAGTAAGCGAATCGACCATGGCGCTCAGAAAAGGCGATATGTAAAATTTACCTGTCAAGTATAGCTT
>CAIVZW010000637.1 GCA_903910495.1 uncultured beta proteobacterium | reverse complement strand
TCATGTTCCTGGTCGCTTGTGCGATGGTTTCGGCCTGGCTGATCACGGTTGCCGATATCCCCTCGCAAGTGATCGCGCTGCTGAATCCATTCATGGACAGCCCGATCATGCTGATGTTCGTGATCACGCTGATCGTGATCGTGGTCGGCACGGCGCTCGATATCACGCCGACGATCCTGATCCTGGGGCCGATTCTGGTGCCCGTGGTGAAGCAAGGTGGCATTGATCCGATCTATTTTGGCGTGCTGTTCATCATGAACAATTCCATTGGCTTGCTGACGCCGCCCGTGGGCACTGTTCTCAATGTGGTTGCCGGTGTATCCAAAGAGGGTCTGGATAACGTCATCAAGGGAGTCTGGCCTTTCCTCCTGGCAGAAACAGCCTTGATGTTCCTGCTGGTGCTCTTCCCTTCACTGGTGCTGGTACCGATGAAGTGGTTTTTCTAAGGACAGATCATCGAATTACAGACTTTTCTGACTATTGATTTTGTAGTTATGCCAGTGTTTTTGCATAAGCAGTTTACAACAAGCATTGCCAAGCAGCGAAAGCTGCCAAAACCAATTTCACCCGATCATCGACGAATACCTCCAAGCTAATCGCCGATCTATTCAACCACGAAGGCAAACAGGAGATGTAAATGAAAATCAGATCCTTTAGTATTTTGTCCCTGCTCGTTGCTGGCGTTTTTCTCGCACCCCTGTCGCCAGCCACAGCGCAAGAAATTCAGGAGCGGACAATCAGGTTTGGCCACCTCAACAATCTGGACCACCCTATCAGCGCGGGCGTTAAGAAATTCGCCGAAATCCTCGCGGCCAAGAGCGGTGGAAAAATACAGGTCAAGGAATTCCCATCGAACCAGCTTGGAACCGAACAGCAGCAGACACAGGCTTTGCGCGCGGGCACCCAGGAAATGCAATCGCCGGCCACAACGTCGCTCGTGGGGCTGGTCAAAGATCTCGGCGTCATTGATTTCCCGTTTGCCGTAAGCACTTATCCGCAGGGTTTTGCGCTCGTCGACGGCCCGCTCGGTAATGCACTCCTCGAGAAACTGCCGGCCAAGGGCATCGTCGGTCTGGGCTTCTGGGATCTTGGCTTCCGCGAAGCCACCAACAGCAAGCATCCGATTGTCAAACTCGAGGATTTCAACGGTCTGAAATTGCGCGTTATTCCCAACCCGGTGTTCCTCGAAACCTTCCAGGCCCTGAAGGCGGTTCCATTGCCATTGAGTTTCAGCGAGTTATATACCGCTCTGGAAACGAAAGCCGTCGACGGCCAGGAAAATCCGTTTGCCGTCATTCGATCAAACAAGTTCTTCGAAGTCCAGAAATATGTCAGTGCGACAAACCATGTGTATGCCGCCAATATCATCATCATGAGCAAGGTTTTCTGGGACAAACTGTCCACGACCGAGCAAAAGATTATCCGCGAAGCGGTTCTGGAAGCACGCGACTACCAGCGCAAGGTCAGTGTGGAGGCAGCACATCAGGCCATAAACGAGCTGAAGGCCGCCGGCATGCAGTACAACGATGTCTCGCCCGCTGAGCAGGACCGCATGCGTCAGGCGGTAAAACCGATCATCGACAAATTCATGGCCAGCTACGAACCCGAAATCCAGAAGCTGTATACCTCGGAAATTGCTCGCGTTCTAAAAATGAAATAAGTGCGTGACTCCCGCTGAGAGCAATGGAAGCCTCAGCGGGGCTGTTTCCCCACCCCTTTGCCATTGATTGCGCCAATGAGGCGCTTGTCGTCGTCAGTTGATTTGCCAGCTTGTGCTTAATCCATCCAGCGAAGCTGTTGTTCAAGAAGCTGAAATTGAATCCGACTCCGCCCACACCTCCCGTAAAGTTATGGTCGGCAAGCTTCATCGCCCTGCTGCTGGTCAATCTACTGCTTTGCTTCGGGTTTTACATGCTGCCCGCGACCCTGCCAGCCTACGTGAAACAGATTGGCGGAACCAACTTCCAGGCTAGCCTGGTGATTGGCTCGTTCTCGATCATGTCGCTGCTGGCGCGGGTTTTTTCCGGCACGGTCGTCGATGCGCTCGGTGAGAAGAAAGTCATCCTCGCCGGCGTCCTCACGATCGTTGCGACAACGCTGTCATTCATCTGGCTGCCCGCCAACGGGATTGTGCTGTTACGCAGCCTGCAAGGTATCGGCTGGGGCATCGCCACGGCCGCCATTGCCACCGCTGTCTTCAAGATCGTGCCTGAGACACGGCGTGGCGAAGGATCGGGCTACTATGTATTGACGGTCATCATTTCGCTCTCGCTGACACCACTCGTCGCCATCCTGCTCATGGACAACTTCAGTTTTCCGGTGCTGCTGACCAGCTCGGGGCTGTTTACCTGTGCCTCACTGATCATGCTGCGCAAGGGCTTGTCGGCACTACCGCCGGGCAACTCCGTGCGTCGAGAGGTCTCGCTGCGCAACATCTTCGAACCGGGCGCGATCGTTCCCGCGCTTCTCTGTTTCATCAACTCGGTGCCGCTGTGCGCGGTCATGGCTTATCTGGTGCTCTTCGGCAGGGAGCAGAACATCGGCAACATCTGGGTCTTTTTCATCGGCTACACGCTGATGATCCTGCTGACGCGCCCCTGGATCGGCCGCCTGTTTGACCGCCGCGGCCACGCCGTCATCATCCTGCCGGGCTGCGTAGCGATGATCATCGGCTTGCTGGTGCTGTCGCAAGCGACATCGACACCTCTGCTGGTCCTGTCCTCGCTGCTCTACGGCTTGGGTTACGGCGCCGTGCATCCATCACTGCAGACTTGGGCGGTCAACCGTTGCCCGCCCGACCGCAAGGCCGCCGCCAACGGCCTGTTCCTGTCAGCGATCGATCTGGGGTATATCGTCGGTGCCGTTGCCCTGGGCTATATCGCCGGATTACAGGGCTACGCCATGATGTACCGTTGTTCAACGCTGGCCCTGCTGGTGTTTCTGGCCGTTTATCTGTACGACTTCACCCGCTTAGGTCGAAGCAAACAGGTGTCGGGCAGCACCCAACCTTGATCGTGTGTAAATGTTAAGGAAACGCTGAAGTATTCCAAATCCGTCATTCCGGCGAAAGCCGGAATCCAGAAGAATCAATGAACTGGACCGTTGCTCCAAGGACGCCCAGGACATGCTCCTGACCTACCTCGACCGCATGAAACC
>CAIVZW010000636.1 GCA_903910495.1 uncultured beta proteobacterium | reverse complement strand
TACAAGCCGATCACACGCTGAGCTTAGACCCTAATATCTCAGTTGGACAGGCAATAACCCGCTCATGGTTCGACAGGCTCACCACGAACGGGTTTTTGAACTATCCGTTCGCCCTGAACAGCCCGCACAGCGGGCGTGTCGAAGGGTTCGCAATCTTGCAACTTCTGTTCTTGGCTTGATCCTGCCCATAGAAAAGGCCCGCTGTGCAGCGGGCCTTTTCATTCAAACTCCCCGAAACCCGGCGCAGTGCCGGAAACCGGTGGATTCTTTCAGTGTTCTGCCCGAAGGCTGGCCGCGAAAGCGACTTCCATGCTTTCCGGGAACTGGAACTGGGTGAAGGTGCGGTGAATCTCGGCTTCATTCACACCGGCATGATCCTGGAAACGGATGCCGAGCGGGCGACCGTTGGAGGCCAGGGTCGAAAAGGCAAAACGCCAGCGCTGGGCTTCGGCAAGGCGCTCACGCAACTCAATTTCGTTGCTGATGGCCACACCAGCTTGTTTCAATGAATCCAGGAACTCGTCAAAGGATTCGGTACTCAGACTGCCCATGTTCTTCTCCGTTTGGTTCGGTGGATGCCCACCATGAGCCTAATAACGCGCCTTCCTGAAAGCGGTTGACAAAAGGCATGGAGAAGTTGAAAGCCGACAATCCTTCCCAAAAAATACACATGAAGCCTTTTTATCAATGACTTACAATGTCTCCCCCTGCTTCTGGCCAGCTCGATGACCCAAAACCGCAGCATTCTTGAACTCCTCGCCCCGGCAAGAAACGCCGAATTCGGTATAGAGGCCGTCAATCACGGCGCCGACGCTGTGTATATCGGCGGTCCGGCCTTTGGCGCCCGCGCCAACGCCGGCAATCGGGTGGCCGACATCGAACGCCTGGCCAGCCACGCCCACCGCTTCAACGCCCGCGTTCTGGTGGCGCTCAACACCATCCTCAAGGATGAGGAACTGGAAGAAGCCCGCCAGCTTGTCTGGCAGTTCTACGAGGCCGGTGCCGACGCGCTGATCGTGCAGGATATGGGGCTGCTCGAACTCGACCTGCCACCGATCCAGCTCCATGCCAGCACGCAAGCCGACACCCGGACGCCCGAAAAGGCTCGCTTTCTGGAAGCTGCCGGTTTTTCGCAGATCGTTCTGGCGCGCGAACTCGCGCTTGAACAGATTCGAAAAATCGCCGCGAACACCACGTCAACGCTGGAATTTTTCGTCCACGGCGCACTCTGCGTGAGCTACAGCGGCCTGTGCAACATCAGTCACGCCCAGACCGGGCGCAGCGCCAACCGGGGCGACTGCTCGCAGGCCTGCCGACTACCCTACTCGCTGGCCGACCAGAACGGCCAGGTCATCGCCGCGGACAAGCACCTGCTGTCGATCAAGGATAATGACCAGAGCGACAACCTGCGCTCGCTGATCGACGCCGGCATCAGCTCTTTCAAGATCGAAGGACGACTGAAGGATCTTTCCTACGTCAAGAACATCACGGCTTATTACCGGCAGCGACTCGATGAGATCATTGAGGAACTACCGGATCATCGGCGCAGTTCCTCAGGGCACAGTAGCCTCCTGTTCACCCCGCAGCCGGAAAAAACGTTCAACCGCGGAGCGACCGATTACTTCCTGAACGAGCGCAAAGCAGATATCGGCGCCTTCGAATCGCCAAAATTTGTCGGTGAGAAAATCGGGCAGGTCATCAAGCTCGGGCGCAGCAGCTTTGACGTCAGCAGCGAGCTGGCGCTGCACAATGGCGACGGCATAACCTGGTTCGATAGCGGAAACAACCTCGTTGGCCTGCGCATCAACGTCGCCGAAGCGACCGCTTCCGGTTACCGTCTTTCGCCGACCCTCAGCGACGGCAAGCTGCCGGCCAATCTGCGAACAGGCACAACGATCTATCGCAATCACGATCAGGAATTCGAGCGCCTGCTGGAGAAAAAATCGGCCAGGCGGCACATTCCTGTTCGTCTGCGTTTTGTGGAAACCCCCGACGGCTTTGCCCTGCACATGACTGACGACGAAGGCGTCTGCGCCGTCGCCGAACTGCCGCAC
>CAIVZW010000635.1 GCA_903910495.1 uncultured beta proteobacterium | reverse complement strand
GTTCAGCCAGGCATTGACCGCTTCAATCCTGTTCTCCAGACTCTGTGCATCCTGATAGCCGTCATTGATCAACTGCTTCATCAAGGCGACGTTCGAGCGCAAGTAAGTGGCGATACTTTCCCGTGAAAGCTGGATGCATGCAGCAGCGGCGGAACGCTCGGCCGACGCGTCAGTCAATTCGAAAGCCTGCTCGACGGTCAGATTCGGAAATCCCTCCATTTCCAGAATGCGACCGTTGAAGACATTGAGCTTGTTTTTCTTGGGAACCGTTAGCAAGCCTTTCTTAATGGCAAAGTACGGGATGGCATTGACGGCATCACGCAGGGTGATCCCTGGATTAAAATCGCCCTTGAATCGCACCAGAACGGATTCCGGCATGTCAAGCGGCATGAAGCCCATGGCCCCGGCAAAGGCAACCAGGCCGGAGCCCGCCGGAAAGGAAATGCCGATCGGGAAACGCGTATGTGAATCACCGCCCGTGCCAACGGTGTCAGGAAGCAGCAGACGATTCAGCCAGGAGTGAATGACACCGTCACCAGGGCGCAAGGCTACACCACCACGCTCTGAAATGAAGCCGGGCAAAGTCTTGTGCGTCTTGATATCGGCTGGCTTGGGATAGGCGGCCGTATGGCAGAAAGACTGCATGAACATCGGCGCCTGGAATTTGAGGCAGGCCAGTTCCTTGAGTTCATCGGCGGTCATCGGCCCGGTCGTGTCCTGCGATCCGACTGTCGTCATCATCGGCTCACAGGAGCCTCCCGGAGCAATCCCGGCCACACCGCAGGCCTTGCCGACCATTTTTTGCGCAAGGGTAAAGGCCTTGCCCGGTTTGGCTTGTGCTGTCTCTGTCTGGATAAAGACAGTCGATGGGGGGAGCCCGAGGAATTTTCGAGCCTTTTCAGTTACCGCACGTCCGATGATCAGAGGAATGCGTCCACCGGCCCTGAATTCATCCGCAATCGTCGACGGGGTAAGCGTGATCGATGAAAGCACCTTCGATTCAACTTCATCGAGAATCTTGCCATTGATGATATCGACTGTGATGAGATCGCCGGTCTTCAGACCCGAGACATCCGCCTTGATCGGCAAGGCCCCGGAATCCTCGGCCGTGTTGAAGAAGATCGGGGCAATCGCTCCGCCAATGATGACGCCGGCACTCTTCTTGTTGGGCACGAACGGGATGTCTTCGCCAATCGCCCACAACAGGCTGTTGATGGCGGATTTGCGAGAAGATCCGGTACCGACCACATCGCCGACGAAAGCGACCTGATAGCCTTCCTTGCGGAATCCGGCAATGGTTGCCAGACCCTCGGGGAAGCGGGTCTTGCCCATGGACAGGGCATGCGCCGGAATGTCAGGGCGGCTCCAGGCTTCCGACGCCGGAGAGAAATCATCGGTATTGATTTCTCCATCGACCTTATAGACCTTGAGGCGATACGTTTCCGGCAGACCTTTGCGCGAAGTGAACCACTCGGCATCCGCCCACGAGCGCATGACGGTACTGGCCGCTGCGCAGCCCTTTTTCGCCAGTCCGGCAACCTCATCAAAGGCATCGTATACCAGGGTAATACGGCCAAGGGTCTGGGCCGCTTCATCGGCCAGTTTGATATCCTGAAGAGCAGCCACCAGCGGGGCAACGTTGTAACCTCCGAGCATGGTTCCGAGCAGTTTGATAGCAGATTGGGGCGTAATCAGCGGCGACCTTGCACGGCCAAAAACAACATCGGCAAGAAACTCGGCCTTGACCTTGGCCGACGGATCAACGCCGGGTGAAACACGGTCCGTCAGCAGGCTGAGTAGCAGATCGTCTTTGCCTGCCGGAGGCTGAACCAGCAATTTGCAAAGCTCGGCAGTCTGTTCAGGGGTCAGCGGCAAGGCAGGTATTCCCGATTTCGCGCGCTCTGCTTGATGCTGAAGATAGGCCTCAATCATTATGAATTGCTCCATGAAAAAAATAGTTGTTAAGCCAGGTAATCTGAATTCTTGAGTTTCAGATAAACGCGCGTATTTTTACTATTTTTTATTGAGCTGGCAAACGATGTATCATCAAAACATTGTGCCGTTATGGAATGAACACCATGGAAATCTCAAATGTCCGTCTGCCCGTTACGGGTTCCCTGCGTGTCCGAAACATTACAATCAGAGTCTTCATCCGGAATCATTTTTTCTGATCGCACACAGAACTGCTTTTAGCCATGAGATATTCAATAGCTT
>CAIVZW010000634.1 GCA_903910495.1 uncultured beta proteobacterium | reverse complement strand
TCATCAACAACCAGAAAACTTATAATGCCTTCTGGTTCCAGACCGAAGAGGGCAAGGGCGCTTACTACACGGCAGAGGGTAAGACTCTGCGTAAAGCCTTTTTACGCTCGCCACTGGAGTTTTCACGCATAACCTCGGGCTTCTCGAGCGCACGGCTTCACCCCGTTCTGCACATTTCACGTGCCCATAAGGGCATTGATTACGGTGCTCCAACCGGTACCCGGGTGCGCTCTGTCGCTGACGGCAGTGTTGAATTTGTCGGGCGCCAGGGCGGCTTCGGCAACCTGATCATCCTCAAGCATCAAGCTAACTATTCGACGGCCTACGGCCACCTGAACGGATTTTCTGCAGGTCTGCGCAAAGGATCCCGGGTCAGCCAGGGTGACACTATTGGTTACGTCGGACAGACTGGACTATCGACTGGACCGCATCTGCACTACGAATTCCGTGTCAATTCCCGGCAGGTCAATCCTCTGGCCATAAGCTTACCGGATTCAATTCCGCTTGAAGCTTCACAAATCGGTCGTTTCAGGGCGGCCAGCGAATCGCTGCGAACCTACCTCGCGCTGGCAAAACAGATCAATCTTGCCTCGCTCGAATAAGTCACAGGATACGCCCATGCCGGGCATGAAAAAGGCGACTCCAGTCGCCTTTTTCATTTACCAGGCTGTTATGTCAAGCGGTGAAGGATGAGCCGCAACCACAGGTGGAAGAAGCATTCGGATTCTTTATCACAAACTGAGAACCCTCCAGCCCTTCGGTGTAATCAATCTCGGCTCCGACCAGATACTGGTAGCTCATAGGATCAACCAGCAGCGTCACTCCGTTCTTCTGCAAGGCCGTATCGTCTTCGTTGGCAACCTCGTCAAAAGTAAAGCCGTACTGGAAGCCGGAACATCCACCACCGGTTACGAAAACACGGAGTTTCAAATCCGGATTGCCTTCTTCATTAATCAGATCCTTGACCTTGCTGGCCGCACTATCAGTAAAAACAAACGGCAACGGCATATCCGTAGCTGTATTCATAGACAATCCTTCCTAAATTCCGCGTTTAACGCTGTTCCAGAAACTGCTCAGTTACTGGAAGCCAGCTTGAGCTCCACCGTCTTGGCACTGATCTGGTGCACCAGACGTCCCTGTATCACAGCACCCTGCTGCATTTCAATCTGATAGTACTCGACATCCCCTGTGACACGCGCAGCAGGCAAGAGTTCCAACGATTCACTGGCAATTACCGGGCCAATAACGGTACCGTTGATCACCACATGGCCGACCGAGATCTCACCCTCTACGCTGGCCTTTTCACTGATAACCAGCGTCCCTTCATGGCCACTCTCACTACTGATGTTGCCACGAACTTCGCCGTCAACGCGCAAGCCGCCGGTAAAGATCACATTTCCCTCGATTCGGGTACCGACTCCGATGAGGCTGTCGATACTACTCTGGGGAGCACTGCCTTTTTTTACACCAAACATGAGATTCTCCGTTTAGAGTGTCACAGACTGCTTGGCGCGTACAGCACCATCCTGCAACAAGCGCACTTCGACCTCTTTTACTACGGCACCTGAAGGTACTGAAAAAACGCCTTCAAGTCGATGAAAGTGCTTGATCTCGAAACGGAACCGCTGAAGATTGGGCTCCGTATCGGAAGGTAAAGTAATCATAGCATCTTTACCCCCCTGTTGCATTTTGACCAGAAGCTGAAGTGATCCTTTGAGTTCTCTGGCCTGGCGCCCCCCGTTATTGATCACCAGCATCCGGTAGCGATAGTCACCCGAGGCGCCATCCCGCATAATCCTTAGTTGATTAATCTTGACTCCGGCCTCATCGCCCATCTCGGAAGAAGGCATAAGCCCTTCAAAAAACGCCAGATCCTGCTTCAAGGCAGCATTCTCCACCTCAAGATCCTTGACCTGGCGGTACAACTGTCTTTGTGTAGCGCGCTCGATCTGCAAACTGCTTTCACCTGAACCCGCCAGACTGCGCAACTTGGTCAATTCAGTATCAAGCTCCATGACATAATTTCTGAGCGACTGGATTTCGCGCACCGATTCATTACTGTCAAAACCGGCGATGCGCCTTCCTGCATCATAGATCCATGCAGCAAAGGCCAAAGAAACCGACAGAATGGCAATTATCGCCAGCGCGCGCCAGTACCACGCTACATGCGTTCTTATCGCCAACTTCGGCGCACTGATGCCGAAGCGTTGGCGCAGACGCTTGAATTTTACGGAAGCACCGGAAGTTGCCATAGCCCGTCAGTTTCCGACAAACCAAACATGATGTTCATGTTCTGTACAGCCTGCCCAGCGGCTCCCTTGACGAGATTATCAATAACCGAAAGGACGACCAGCGTATCGCCGCCTTGCGGACGGTGTACGGCGATGCGGCAAATATTCGCGGCGCGAACCGAGCGTGTCTCCGGATGCGATTTTGGCGGCATGACATCAACAAAGGGCTCGTTTGCGTAGCGTTTCTCGTAAAGGGACTGGAAATCGGCCTCGCCCGTGATCCGCGCGTAAAGCGTGGCGTGAATACCGCGTATCAATGGCGTCAGATGCGGCACAAAGGTAAGCCCAACAGTTTGTCCTGCAATGCGCGACAGCCCCTGCCGGATTTCTGGCAGATGCCGATGCCCCGGAACACCATAGGCCTTGAAATTGTCTGCGGCTTCAGAAAACAGGGAAGATACTTCAGCTTTGCGACCTGCTCCCGACACGCCTGACTTGGCATCGGCGATCAAATGATCCGGATCGACCAGCCCGGCCTCAACAAGCGGCATAAATCCCAGTTGTACTGCGGTAGGATAACATCCAGGATTAGCCACCAGACGTGCATCACGAATAGCCGCGCGATTGACTTCTGGTAAACCATAGACTGCTTTTGCCACCCAGTCCGGACTGGCGTGCTGCATGCCATACCATTTCTCCCACTCGGCGATATCGGTAAGTCGAAAATCGGCGGCAAGATCAACAACACGCACCCCGGCATCGAGCAACTCCGGCGCCTGTTGCATGGCCACACCATTCGGCGTAGCGAAGAAAACGGCATCACAGGCTTTCAGATTGGCGACAGCCGGATCTTCAAACTTCAAGCCGACGCGTCCGCGCAAACTCGGAAACATGTTTGAAACAGCCATTCCCGCATCGCCGCGCGAAGTAATCGCGACGATTTCAACCTCTGGGTGCTGTGCCAGCAAGCGCAAAAGTTCGACACCCGTATAGCCTGTCCCCCCAACAATGCCGACCTTGATCATCAAATCCTCCTCAACTGGTGCGCAATGATAGTCTGCGCACCCGAAAAACACAAAAGCCGCCAATAAGGCGGCTTTTGTAGAGCAACGTAACTCTGCTTCGATTAACGCTTGGAGAATTGCTTGCGGCGACGCGCCTTATGCAAGCCAACCTTCTTGCGCTCGACTTCACGCGCATCACGGGTAACAAAGCCGGCTTTCGACAACGCCGGTTTGAGTGCGGCATCGTATTCGATCAGAGCGCGAGTAATGCCGTGACGCACTGCACCCGCCTGGCCGGACTCGCCACCACCAGCAACATTCACCAGAATGTCAAAACCAGCTGTCTGTTCAACCAGTTCCAGCGGCTGACGAACGATCATGCGTCCCGTTACCCGAGAGAAAAACTCGTCAACCGGTTTACCATTGACAACAATATTGCCCGTACCACGCTTCATGAATACACGCGCTACAGCACTCTTGCGACGGCCCGTGCCGTAGTATAAATTTTCAGTCATTTCGACCCCTTAAAGTTCCAGAATTCTCGGCTGCTGGGCAGTGTGCGGATGCGTATCACCCGCGTAACACTTCATCTTCTTGAGCATGGCGTAACCGAGCGGTCCCTTCGGAAGCATGCCCTTGACGGCCTTTTCCAGAACACGACCAGGGAAACGCTGCTGCATCTTGGTAAAGTTCGTTTCATAGATACCGCCGGGGTAACCCGTGTGGCGGTAGTACACTTTGTCCTCGGCCTTGTTGCCAGTGACACGCAATTTATCCACATTGGTCACGACGATATAATCGCCAGTATCAACGTGAGGCGTAAATTCTGGTTTGTGCTTACCACGCAGGCGACGAGCAATTTCAGTGGCGAGGCGACCGAGCACCTTGTCAGTAGCATCAACTACGAGCCACTCGCGCTTCACTTCATGCGATTTGGCGGAGAAAGTCTTCATTAAATACGCCGTCCTTGTATGCCTGATAACAGAAAGCCAAATATTCTATTGCAAATTGGCGAATTGTGTCAATCGCTGTTTTACCGGCGAGTAAAAAAACGCGACTCAATGGAGCCGCGTTAAACCCACACAAAAGGAGGAGGGTGGAGGAGACAAACCTGGAAACCCGAACTGCCAGACAACTAAGCAATCAATCTGGACGAAGTTTGCCCGATACTGGCAGAAAGATCAAGATCAACGAACTCTCGAAGGACAAGTACCCTCGGCATAAATCATGCTTGGCAGAACCGCCTCAATCATCCACGACTTCGAGATTATAGAAGATTAGATGTAGTAGGCGGTTCGCGTCATTGCGCCCGCCGCCAGACGCATTGCTGTCTTGACTTGACTGGGCAAGGCGCGCGCGCCAAGCCGGACGGCCATTTCAGCGTGAGACACCTCATCAAGTTTCATTTGCTGAACAATCATCCGGGACTTGATATCCTGTATCGGCAACTCCGACAAATGATGCTCAAGATGAGCTTCAACCTGGCGCTCAGTCTCGGCAAGAAAACCCAAACTCCAGGCCTCTCCCAGTTTTCCGGCCGCTGCGCCCAGCGACAGGGCGCCCAGATACCACAGGGGATTCAACAGGCTTTTGCGCCCCCCCAACTCTTTGATGCGCCGTTCGGTCCAGGCCAGATGTTCGGTTTCCTCATAGGCCGCATTTTCCAGAGCCTTCCGAATCTCCGGAGCGCTGCAGGTCAGCGCCTGACCTTGATAAAGCGCCTGTGCGCATATTTCTCCAACATGATTGACGCGCATCAGAGCTCCCGCATGCCTCTGCTCCTCTGCAGACATTGCTGGCTCCACGCACTCTCGCCCGGGCACAGCACGCGAACTCGAGGGTATTACGAAAAGCGTACGCAACGCCCTGTCAATTCCGATGATTAATGGGTCAAGCATCGTTTGCCTCTCTTCAGGAGTTGTTCGAACGAGAAAATGGCGAATTATCGCTGCTGCGGAATGCCGCCACTACGCAGAACTCGCCGAGCATCTTCGGCGCTGGTCACCGAAGTAATGCCAGCCGAACAGAAGTGATTGAAGTAAAGCTCGACATGATGATTATTGCTGCTTCCCTGAATCTTGACCCACTGATTGCTCCGCGCCTTTGACCACGTCTTGTCTGGACGACCAAACGCGTAGAATCTGCGCTCGGCAGTAGCGCAGCGCATGCCTTCGTAACTGATGTTTTGCGCCCCCTCAGAACTGACCACCACCAAGGCATAGCGAATTACGCCGTCAGCCCCAACAGAAAGCGAATTGCCGTCGATCAGGTATTTTGTGTCGAAATTCGCCCCGACCCGAAACGGGATCAGGTTTCCTTTCTCGGGGAAGGACGGCAACTGGACTTCAATTTCCGCCCATGATTTTTCTTCGAACTCCTTGTCAAAATCCTGCGCCAGCGAAT
>CAIVZW010000633.1 GCA_903910495.1 uncultured beta proteobacterium | reverse complement strand
TGCGACGTTGCCGGAACCGGAGACGGAAATGCGCAGGCCGTCAAAGCCGCGACCCCGCTGCAGGAGCATTTCCTGGGCGAAATAGACAGCGCCGTAACCGGTCGCTTCCGGCCGGATCAACGAACCGCCGTAAGCGAGACCTTTGCCGGTGAATACGCAGTCGGTCTTGTTGCTGAGCTTCTTCATCATGCCGGCCATGAAGCCGATCTCACGCGCGCCAACACCGATGTCGCCGGCTGGAACGTCGGTGTCGGAACCAATGTGACGGAACATTTCAGCCATGAAGGACTGGCAAAAGCGCATGATTTCGCCGTCGCTCTTGCTCTTCGGGTCGAAGTTCGAGCCGCCCTTGCCGCCGCCCATCGGCAGCAAGGTCAGCGAGTTCTTGAAGGTTTGTTCGAGAGCCAGGAATTTCAAGATCGACAGATTCACTGACGGGTGGAAGCGCATGCCACCCTTGAAGGGGCCGATCGCCGAGCTGTGCTGGACACGATAGCCTCGGCTAACCTGAACCTCACCTTTGTCATCGACCCATGGTACACGGCAGATGATGATTCGTTCCGGCATGAGCAGGCGCTCGATCAGGGACTGGTCAGCGTAATGCGGGTTTTTCTGGACGAATGGCCAGATGCTTTCCATGAGTTCGGTAACTGCCTGCATGTATTCCGGCTGGTGTTCGCTGTTGTGACGAACGCTGTTAATGAAATCATCAAGTGACTGGTACTTCATAAGTATTCTCCCCAAAGAGTTGTAGTTTGTAGAATGGATATTCTGCCCTAAATTGGGGATTGTTTGTGCGAAATGCACACAATATGTGCCGTTATTGGAACATTCTTTGTTATATTTTCAGGCCTTGGCCGTTTATATCTTATATTTCACAAATTAATGCACCATATAAGTGCGTTTATTTGTGAAATAGCCGCGGTATCAAAAAGCGCCATACAACGCATCGGTAACTCCAGGCGCATCGATCGCGCTATGCTACGACTCCATAAAACGAACAATTTTCACGAAGCGCCTCAGGAACCTGTTATGGAACGAATTATTTCCACGTCATTTTCTCCAACTACCGGGCTGCCCGGACTTGATGCCGTGCTAAGGGGAGTGCAGCGCGGTGACAACATCGTCTGGCAGATTGAATCTCTTGACGAATACCACTCCCTGGTCACGCGCTACGCCGCAGCCGCCTTACTGCAGCAGCGCCGGCTGATCTATTTCCGCTTTGCCGAGCACTGGCCGCTGCTGGTCGAGTCCTCTGGGGTCGAGATTCATTGTCCGCGTCCGTCGGACGGGTTTGATGCGTTTGTCGACCAGGTACATTCGGTGATCGAGGCGGCAGGTCCGGAAACCATGTATGTTTTCGATTGCCTGTCGGACCTGGCGGAGGCTTGGCAATCGGACCGGATGATGGGAAATTTCTATCGCCTGACCTGTCCGAGGCTGTTCGATCTTGACACCGTGACCTACTTCGGGATTCTGCGCAATACCCACGCAGCGTCAGCATTGCAGATGATTAACGACACGACGCAGTTCCTGCTCGACGTGTTCCGCTGCCGTGATCGCCTCTATATCCGGCCAGTCAAGGTTCAGCATCGCTCCGCTGCGGCGATGAACCTGATTCACGCCTGGGAGGACGGTGACCACTTCAGGCCAGTGACCGACAGCGGAACCGTCTCG
>CAIVZW010000632.1 GCA_903910495.1 uncultured beta proteobacterium | reverse complement strand
TGAGCGGGTTTTTACCTGTTCAACTGAGTTTTTTAGGTTTAATGAGGTCAGAATAAGCAGTCTGCCATTCCAGCCATACAGATCTGCCTGGCAAACCTCGGGCAATTTAGCGCCTCAATGTCGATTCGGCAGCGAGCGCTGAAAAGACCGGAGCCCGTTCATTTCTCGCTCCCAGTTACGCGATCAAACGCAAGGACATCCTGAATGGAATGGGAGTTGAAGAACTTCTCAAGAAGTACGGTCGTATATAATCCCGTGAAATTCAATCGGAGAGAGTAATGATGAGTGCAAACAACCAAATGATGGTACCGAAGGACGTTGCGGACCGTATCGCGAACAGCGGAATCATTGCAGTACTCGTAATCGACGATGTACAGGACGCCGTTCCTGTCGCCCGGACCTTGCTGGAAAACGGGATCGGCGGCATGGAACTGACGCTGCGAACCGATGCGGCCATTGAATCCCTGCGTGCCATTCGGGCAGCCGTGCCGGAGATGTTTGCCGGTGTCGGGACAATCCTGACCAGAGAGCAAGTCAAGTTGGCCAAGGACAATGGTGCCGCCTTTGGTGTCGCCCCCGGGTACAACCGGGACGTCGTTGCCGCGGCAATCGAGGCGGGGCTGCCCTTTTCACCCGGAATCGCGACGCCGTCGGAAATCGAAGGTGCACTGAGCCAGGGCTGCAGGCTGCTCAAGTTCTTTCACGCGGAGGGGATGGGCGGCGTCGACTACCTCAAAGGGATCAACGCCCCTTATAAGCACCTTGGGCTTCGCTACATTCCCTTGGGCGGTGTGAGTCTGGCGAATCTTCGCCAATACCTGGCGATGAAAGAGATTATCGCCATCGGCGGATCGTGGATTGCGCCGCAGGAACTGATCAAGGCAAAAGACTGGGCGGCCATCGCCAGGAACGCTCGCGAAGCATCGGCGATTTTCCGTGAAATGAGGGGATAAGCATGAATTCGATTGTTACTTGCTTTGGCGAAATCATGGGCCGCATTCAGCCCGAGGGCTACAACCGCATTCGGCAGGCTTTCCCGGGGAAAGCTGAGATCACATTCGCGGGCGCCGAGGCGAGCGTCGCCGTTTCATTACAGATGCTTGGCAGAAAGTCGCGCTATGTGACAGCCCTTCCAAGCGGTCCTTTGGGCGATGCCACCTTGGATTCAGTTCGACGCTTCGGAGTTGATACCGGTTTTATTTTACGCGGACAGGGGCGTTTGGGCCTGTACTTTGTGGAGAAAGGCGCTAATCAGAGGGCTAGTACCGTCATCTATGATCGTGCGGGCGCCTTGATTTGCGAGATCGCCGGCGACGCCTACGACTGGGCTGCTATCTTCTCGGACAGCAACTGGTTTCACGTCACGGGAATCACGCCGGCCGTGTCGCAAAAGGCCGCCGATGCAGTCGTGCTCGCGGTGAAGAAAGCGAAGGATGCAGGGCTGACCGTATCCTGCGACCTCAATTTCCGAAAGAAACTCTGGAACTGGGAAGCAGGTACTTCTCCGGAAAAACTCGCTGGCCGTGTTATGAGCGAGATCCTTCCTTACGTCGATATCGTGATTGGAAACGAAGAGGATGCCCAGGATGTCTTCGGGATCAAGGCGGAAGGATCGCGAGTCGAGGCCGGGGAACTGGCCATCGACAAGTATCCAGAAGTTGCCGCGAAACTGGCGAACCGTTTCCCCAACGTGAAGAAGGTGGCCTTTACCCTGCGTGAAAGCATTTCAGCCAGTCACAACAACTGGGGTGCCATGCTCTATGACGTAAAGACTGGCACGCCCCAATTCGCTCCGATGGACGGTGGCGTTTATAAGCCTTACGAAATCAAGAACATCGTCGATCGCATCGGGGGCGGAGATTCGTTCGCTGCGGGCCTGATCTTTGCACTTACTGACGGGAAGATGAATTCTGATGATGCGCAGGCCGTTTCTTTTGCAACGGCGGCATCCTGCCTGTGTCACTCGATCGAGAATGATCTCAATTTCGTGACGAAAGATGAAATTTTCGCGCTGATGAAAGGTGACGCATCCGGTCGGGTCAAGAGATAAACCTGAGCCGGATGATCTGGATTTGCGAGGACAGGTTTTTTATTCGATCACCTATTTCACCGATGCTGGTTTGAAGCAGGAAAGAAGGTATTGGATTGATTTGGGGATACTCACGCCCTGATTGAGTATCAGCGCGGCGAGGATGACGATGCCGGTGGCGATCGGATGGTAGGCTGAAGGCATGTCGAGCAGATTGAGGCCGTTGTTGATGAAGCCGACCATGACCGCCCCGATCAGGGCGCCGGTCACCGAGCCGTTGCCACCCATCAGGCTGGTGCCGCCGATGACGATCGCCGTAATCACGTCGAACTCGTAGCCGGTGGCATTCATGGCATAGGCCTGCTGGGTCAGCGAGGCCATGACGATGCCGGCGATCGACGCCGTCACCGACGAAATGATATAGACGATGATGCGCGTCCGGTCGGGATTGACCCCCGACAGCTTGGCCGACACCTCATTGGCGCCGACGGCAATGCACTGGCGGCCGAAGACCGTGTGCTTGAGCAGGATGTGACTCAGGATGACCAGAACCGCCATGATGTAGATCGGAATCGGAATGCCGAGGAACTTGCTCACGCCGATGGCCAGGAACTCCTTGGGCTGCATGATGGTGATCTGGTCGCCATTGGAGACCAGCATGGCCACCCCGAACAGATAGGTCTTGGCGGCCATGGTGACGATAAAGGCCGGCACCAGAAACTTCGTCGTCACCACCCCGTTG
>CAIVZW010000631.1 GCA_903910495.1 uncultured beta proteobacterium | reverse complement strand
TTCGCCGAGAAGATTCCCTGGAAGGAATATGGCCAGCCTCAGGACGTGGCCGATGCTGTTGCCTTCCTTGCATCGGAGAAATCCCGTTACATCACCGGTGAAATCCTGGATGTGAACGGTGGTTTCGTCATGGACTGATCCCTAGGGAAACGCTGAATTATTCGTCCCCCAAGAGGACTTGAGCCCAAGGCCCCGTTGCCTTCGGGGCGTCATCCCCGCGCAGGCGCCCCGAAGGTAAGGCGAAGCCGCCCTGAGGAAGTACTCTTGGGGTGCGGGGATACAGAATGTTGATTTGACTGGGTTCCCGCCTGCGCGGGAACGACGAAACCGAATACTTCAGCATTTCCCTAATGGAAGCCCGCGATAAATACGTGGATCTCTATGATTTTGCGCCAGTTGGCTATTTCACCCTCGCGAAAAGCGGACTGATCTCGCAAATCAATTTTACGGCTTCGGTGATGCTTGGTGTCGAGCAGTCAACACTAATTGGCCGACGTGTTGAATCGATGGCGTTGTTCGAAAGGGGCTGAGCGCATTGGTCCGAGACCTGGCTTAATCAATACCGATTTCAAGATCACTCGATACAATAATACAATTATACTTCTATTACTTTTCATCTTAGTGTTATAGAACTCAAAGAGGTTTATTTACAAAAAGCAGGGTGTTACAAGAATCATTTTCGCAGGCTCGGGGAATTCCGGTCAGGCCACCCGCTTGCACCGGACTTCCTTTGACAAGAGGCAAAAGCACGGCGATACTTCCCTTGGGGGGGAGACTTGAATTTCCTATCCTTATGATCGGCTACAGCAAGGCCGCCGCCATCGAACTGGCCAAGGAGCGGGTGCGCGTCAACGTGCTCTCGCCCGGCCTCTGCGCGACCGAGATCTGGCGTGAGATCGTCGCCGCGGCGCCCAGCGAGGAGGCCTGCCGGCAGTTCTGGAACGCCAACATCCCGTCTGAACGGCTGATCGAACCCGACGAGATCGCCCAGGCCTGTGTCTTCCTGCTCAGCGACATGAGCTCGTGCATCACCGGGGTCAATCTGCTGGCCGACTGCGGCATGACCAGCCAGCTCATCAGCAAAGAACCGTACGCCGCCAAACAGATCAAGGGGAAATGACATGCTCGCATTACAGAAATGGGACAAAGGGCTGGTCGGCATCGGCCTGCGCGACATCGCCAGGCCGCTGCCGGTACCCGGCGAGGTGGTGATCAGCATCCAGGCCGCAGCCCTGTGCGCCTCGGATGTCCATATCTTCCATGATGAATTCCCCTGCGCGCTGCCGGTTGTGCTCGGGCACGAATTCTCGGGCATCGTGGCCGAGGTTGGCAGCGGCGTGACCAACGTCTCCGTCGGCGACCGGGTGGTGGCGGTGAACAACCCCGAGGCCTGCGGCGTCTGCCCATGCTGCCGTGAGGGTTCCCCCAACATCTGCCCGGAGAAGCGCGCCATCGGCTTCAAACGCGACGGCTGTTTCGCGGATTTCATGCGCGTACCGGCGTCCCTGCTGCACAAGGTGCCAGACAACATCTCGTTGGCGGCGGCGGCGTTGGCCGAACCGCTCGCCGTCGCCGTGCACGCGATCGAGGACCGCTGCGGGGTCCGCTCCGGGGATACGGTGGTGGTGCTGGGACCTGGCGCCATCGGTCTGCTCGAGGCCCAGGTGGCGCGGGCGGAGGGAGCCGGGCGCGTCATCGTGGCCGGCACCAACGCCGACGTCGAGGTGCGCCTGGCGTGCGCCGCGCAGCTCGGCTTTGAAACCTGCAACGTCCAGCGCGAGGATCTGGTCGCGCGGGTGCTGGCGCTGACCGGGGGCTTCGGCGCCGACATCGTCGTCGAGGCCTCCGGCGCCCAGCCCGCGATCGTCAGCGGCATCCAGGCCCTGCGCCGCGGCGGGCGGATGGTGGTGTCCGGAATCACCGGCAAGCCGTCGATCATGGTGCCGTGGGACACCCTGGTCAGCAAGGCAGCCTCGGTGCAGTTCGCCTTCAGCTCGCGCTCGCGCAACTGGGAGACCGGGCTGCGCTACCTGGCCGAGGGCAAGGTCGACACCGAATCCCTGATCAGCCACCGCTTCAAGCTGGCGGATTGGCGCCAGGCCATCGATACCATGGAACGGGCGGCCTGCATCCGCGCGATGTTCGTCCTGGATGGGACCCTGGCGTGAACGACGATGAGATCCGCCGTCTCTTCCAGGCGCAGGTGCCGGCGTGGATCCAGCCGCGCGAGCGCATCCTGCTGGTGGTGCCCGATACCACGCGCACGGCTCCGATCGCGCGGCTGATCGGGCTGCTGTATCCGTTCCTTCTCGAGGCCGGGGCCGAGGTCACCATCCTGGTGGCCCTCGGCACCCACCCGCCCTTGTCCGAGGACGTCCTGCGCACGCATCTCGGGCTCGACCGCCTGCCTCCGCCAGGGCGCGGCGGGCCGCGGGTGCTCAATCACGCCTGGAATGATCCTGGCCAGCTCCTGGAATTCGCCGAGCTCACCGCCGACGAGGTGCGTCAGCTCAGCGGCGGCCTGATGTCCGAGCGCGTTCCCCTGCGGCTGAACCGGGCGATCGCCGAGGCGGACCGGATGCTCATCCTCAATCCGGTCTTTCCGCACGAGCTGGTCGGCTTCTCGGGCGGCAGCAAGTACCTCTACCCGGGCATCTCCGGTCCGGACATGATCAGCATCGTCCACTGGCTTGGCGCCCTGCGCGGCGCCAGCAAGACGATCGGCCTCATCGACACCCCGAGCCGGCGGGTGCTGAACGCGGCGGCCCTGAAGACGCCCATCCCGGTACACGGGTTGTCGTTCGTCTATCACCATGGCGAGGTCGTGGCTTTCGAGGCCGGCGAGCTCAACGCGGCCTGGCGCCGGGCGGCGGAGGTCTCCGCGCGCGTGCACGTCATCTACAAGCAGCGCCCATTCCGCCAGGTGCTGGCCTGCTGCCCGGCCATGTACCCCGACCTGTGGACGGGGGGCAAGTGCGTGTACAAATGCGAACCGGTGGTCGAGGACGGCGGCGAACTGATCGTCTATGCCCCGCATGTACGCTGCTTCTCCGAGGTCCATGACGCCACCATCACGTCTCTCGGCTATCATCTGCGCGACTACTTCCTCGCCCATCCCGACCGCTACGGCACGGCTTCGCGCGCCATCATGGCCTATTGCGTCATCGTCAAGGGCGACGGCGCCTACCGGGATGGCGTCGAATACCCGCGCATCCGCGTCACCTTCGCCACGCAGATCCCGCGCCAGACCTGCGAGGCGGCGGGCATCGGTTATGCGGATCCGAGTCAGATCGACCTCGCCGCCTGGAAGAATCGTGAAGACGAAGGCATCCTCTGCGTCGAGCATGCCGGC
Source organism: uncultured beta proteobacterium (assembly GCA_903910495.1). Next base: position 5,194 of record CAIVZW010000631.1, on the reverse strand, counting down.
GAGATGCTCTACCGGCTGGACGCCAGGGTCTGAGGCGGCGGCCCTGTCCTCGACTGGAAGATGCGATGGCGCGGTGATGGCGGTAGGGACGGCCCTTTCGGGCCGCCCTAGGGCTGCCCTTTACCCACAAGTCCAGTCGATGTACCGTGCCAAATCGAGACCTTCGCACAGGATTCGTAGATGGTGGTACCCAGCCCAGATCACTTGGTGACCGGGAGGTGAATCGCCCTTCCGCTTGAGGTATCCGCCAAGGCGCGCGACAAGACAGACCGCATCAAACAACGTAATCGGTGGTGTCAGCTGTTTTTTTTGGCATAGGCGCTCAGGACTCTTAACTCCACATGAGAGAACATGAGTTCCGATGGTAAAGATGGCGTTGCTCTCCCCAGCAATGTCATCAACATGATGCGCCAGGCAATGACAAGATTGATGGCAATCGAGCGTTCCAGACGCCGCGCTGTCATGAGGCCAACTTTTTCTATCCGACAGCCAGACTTGAGAACGCGATGCCAATCTTCGATGCGCCAACGCAGGCAATACCAACGTAGACATTGCGTGGCATCTGCAACTGTAGTCACCTTGAGTGTGGTCAAAATAAACCACTCGACAGGTTCTTCTCCTGCCGGTGGGTTTTCCTCCCGCGCGTGGATGATTGACGCATCCGGCCGGGAGCCGCATGGTCGAGGTCTGCGAGCTGATCCGCAAGGAAACCGATGGCATCGTGGACATCTCCCCTTTCCCGAACAACCAGTTGGGCGGCGAAAGCGACATGAATTCGCAGCTGCGTTCCGGCGCGCTCGAATTCATGACCACCTCCGGTGCCGTACTGCAGACCGTCGTGCCGACTTCGGGCATCAACGCCGTGCCCTTCGTCTTCAAGAACTACGACCATGTCTGGGAATCGATGGACGGTGCGCTCGGCGAATACGTCCGCGACGCGGTCGCCAAGTACGGAATCTACAATTTCAACAAGGCGACGATCGACAACGGCTTCCGCAACATTACCTCGAGCATCAAGCCGATCAATACCGTCGAGGATCTCAAGGGCATGAAGATCCGCGTCCCGGTCACCCCGCTGTGGGCTGACGCGTTCAAGTCGATGGGCGCCTCGGCGGCGACGCTGAATCTGCCGGAGCTGTACTCCGCATTGCAGACGAAGATCGTCGACGGGCAGGAAAACCCGCTGGTGCAGATCAATGCCTTCCGCTTGTACGAAGTGCAGAAATACTGCTCGATGACCGGCCACGTCTGGGACGGCGGCCTGACCGTCGCCAACGCCCGCAAATGGGAACAGATCCCCAAGGAACTGCAGGCGGTGATCACGCGCAACTTCGAAGCGATAGCGATCAAGCAGCGCGCTGACGTTATCAAAAACAACAACGACCTGGTCGGCGAGATGGGTGCGAAGGGGCTGATCTTCAATACGCCCACGAACAAGGAATCGTTCCGCGAGGCCCTGGTCAAGTCCGGCTTCTATACCGTGTGGAAAGGCAAGTACGGTCCCGAAGCCTGGGGGGCGCTCGAAAAAGCCGTTGGCGCAAACCTCGGCTGATTAGTGTCGGCTCCAGCAGCCGATTGTGTGGAAAGTGTATGTGACGCCGCGCGTCGAAAGCCGACGAGCGGCGTTGTCAAGTTGGGGCCATCGTGTCGGAAGGTCCGGCAGCATTCAGGGAGAAAGAAATGAGCGGAGTGGAATCGTCGTCCGAGGCGATGGGTGGAGGTGTTCGGCCTAAAGGCGCCGCGGCCATTTTCGGCAAAATCGAGCAGGGGATCTCGAGTTCCATGGAGTGGCTCGTCGTCGCGCTGATGATCGCCGACATACTGGTGCTGCTGGCCGGGGTCGTCGCGCGCTACGGCTTCAACGCGCCGCTGATGTGGTCGGACGAGGTGGCGTCGATGCTCTTCCTGTGGCTGGCGATGCTCGGCTCGGTGGTTGCCCTGCACCGGGGCGACCACATGCGCATGACCGCCGTCGTCAAGGCGATTCCCGACGCATGGCGACCCCTGGTAGAGACGGTTGCGCTCGGTGTCATGGCCTGTTTCCTCGGCATCATGGTGCCGCCCCTGGTGCAGTTCGCCCACGAAGAGACGGTCAATATCATTCCGTCGATCGACCTGTCGAGCGTCTACCGGGTCGCCGCGCTGCCGGTGGGGGCCGCGCTGATGGCGATTCTGGCCGTGATGAAGCTGTTTCAGAAGACTTCGTTCGGCAAGGCCTTGCTGGTGCTCGCCATCATCGGCGGGGTGGCGGGTGCCGCCCTGGCGTCGCCGGGGGCGTTGCAGGACCTGTCGACCTCGGCCCAGTTGCTGATCTTCTTTTTCTTCATCGTCGGGACGCTGGTCTGCCTCGGCGTGCCGATCGCGGCCTGCTTCGGGTTTGCCACCATTGGCTACCTGGTCCTGGCGGTCGACGTCGATCTCTCGGTGGTCGCCAACCGCTTGAACGAGGGCATGTCTTCGCTGATCCTGCTGGCCGTGCCGATGTTCATCTTTCTCGGTCTGCTGCTCGACTCGACGGGCCTCGCCCGTCTGATGGTCGGTTTTCTTGGCAACCTGCTCGGTCACGTGCGCGGCGGACTGGCTTACGTGCTGGTTGGCGCGATGTATCTGGTCTCCGGCATCTCGGGCTCTAAGGCCGCCGACATGGCCGCCATCTGCCCGGTCCTGTTCCCCGAGATGATCCGGCGCGGATCGAAGCCGGGCGACCTCGTTGCCCTGCTGGCGGCGACCGGTGCCCAGACCGAGACCGTTCCGCCGAGCATCGTTTTGCTGACCATCGGCGCTGTCTGCGGCGTGTCGATCAACGCCCTGTTCACCGGCGGCCTGCTGCCCAGCGTCGTGCTCGGCCTCGCGCTCTGCCTGCTGGTCCGCTGGCGCTACCGCAACGAAGACCTGTCGCGCGTGAAACGGGCGACGCGCAAGGAAATCTGGACGAGCTTCGTCGTCGCGATACCGGCGCTCGTGCTGCCGTTCGTTATCCGCTACGCGGTGGTCGGCGGCGTCGCCACGGCGACCGAGGTTTCGACCCTGGGCATCGTCTATTGCCTGCTCGCCGGGCTCTACTACGGCGGCCTGGAACTGCCGCGCATGAAGAAATTGCTGATCGACACCGCGTCGCTGTCCGGCGCCATCATGTTCATCATCGGCTGTGCGACGGCCATGTCCTGGGCGCTGACGCAGAGCGGATTCTCCCGCGACCTCGGCGCCATAATGTCGAATCTGCCGGGCGGGGCGCCGATGTTCATGGCCGTGTCGATCGTGCTGTTCATCGTGCTCGGCAGCGTCCTCGAGGGCATTCCGGCGATCGTGCTGTTCGGACCCTTGCTCTTTCCGATCGCCGCGACGATGCACATCCACGAGGTGCACTACGCCATCGTCGTTATCCTGGCGATGGGCATCGGGCTGTTCTGTCCGCCGGTCGGGCTTGGTTACTATTTCACCACGTCGATCGCCAAGGTGAATCCCGACGAAGGAATGAAACCCCTCGTCGGCTACATGGTTTCGCTGCTGATCGGCCTGCTCGTAATTGCCGCCGTGCCGTGGATCTCCATCGGCTTCCTGGGCTGAACGGCAATCGGAAGAACAAAATGCATTCACAAGAGGCAGCCATTCATGTCTGAGAGCGTCCTGCATCAATTGCTCACCACCCGCGTTCCGACATCGCGTCTGAATGCATTCTGCATCGACGCCATGCTGCGTGCCGGAATGCGTGAGGAGGATGCGCGCGTCACCTCAGATGTACTGGTCACGACCGACACCTGGGGCACCTTCACCCATGGTTCGAAGCAGCTCCGCCCCCTCATGAAGCTGGCTGCGGATCGGGTCGACCTGCAGGCCGTTCCGGAAATCGTCGCGCAGGGGCTGGCCTGGGCTCTCATTGATGGTCATTATGCCTTGGCACCGGTGATCGCGGTACAAGCGATGCAGCTGGCGATCGAGAAGGCCAAGACGGCCGGGATCGCCTACGTCGGGGTTCGTGGAAGCAACCATTTTGGAGCCTGCGCCTACTACGCCAACATGGCCGTCGAGCATGACATGATCGGCCTGGCGATGACCAATGCCAATCCGATGGTCGCCGTACCCGGCGGGCGCACGGCGATCCTGGGTACCAATCCTCTCTCCTACGCCGTTCCGGCCGGCGAGGAGCGTCCGATCGTCCTCGACATTGCGACGAGCATTGTCGCGGCAAGCAAGGTCATTGCGGCCAGAATGCTGGGGAAGACCATTCCCGACAATTGGGTGGTCGATGATGAAGGACGCCCCACCACCGATCCGAGCGAATATCCCGAGAAAGGTGTGCTGCTCCCGATGGCCGGGCACAAGGGTTATGGTATCGCCCTGATGATCGAGCTTCTCGCGGGCGCCCTGACCGGGGCCCAGGTGCTCGACGAAGTGAAGATCTGGATCACCCCCGATTCGCGACCCTTGAGCCAGGGGCATTGTTTCATCGCCATCAATGTCGACGCGATCATGCCGATCGCGCAGTTCAAGGCGCGCGTCGACGGCATCATCCGCGACATCCGCAACGCCCCGCGGGCCGCCGGCACCGATCGCATCTATCTACCTGGAGAGATGGAATGGGAGCGGCGCGATATCGCCCTGCGTGATGGCATCCTCCTGCCCGAGGACGTGCTTCAGCGGCATGAGGGCCTGGCCCAGGATTACCAGATGGACCTGGCTGCGCTGCTGCCCTGAGCGCCGACACCCTACAACCCAACGGAGGACCCATGAACGACCAGAAAACTGCCATTGTCACCGGCGGAGCCAAGGGGCTCGGCAAGGCCATCTGCGAAACGCTCGCATCACCCGACACCATGGTGGTGGTGGCTGATATGGAGATCGCCAGGGCGCGCGATACCGCGGATGGCATCAATAGCCAGGGCGGCAAGGCCGTGGCGATGGAGGTGAACGTAGCCGATGAGGCCTCGGTGCTCGCCTTATACCAGGCGGTGAAGGCGCTCTCTCCGACCATCGACATCCTGGTGAATAACGCCGGCATCGGCCGCGAGTTGCCCATACTCGATATCTCCGTCGCCGAGTGGGACCGGATCTTCGCCGTGAACATGCGCGGCACCTTCCTGATGAGCCGGGAGGCGTTGCGCATCATGAAGGAGCAGCGCAGCGGGAAGATCATCTCCATCGCCTCAGCCTCCGGCAAGATGGGCGGACTCGTCGCCGGTGCGCATTACGCAGC
>CAIVZW010000630.1 GCA_903910495.1 uncultured beta proteobacterium | reverse complement strand
TCAGGGCACACCACGAACGGGTTTTTAAGCTATCACCCAAAGGGTGAAACACCCGTTCGCCCTGAGCAGCCCGCACAGCGGGCGTGTCCCCCAAGGGGATTTGAGCCCAAGGCCCCGTTGCCTTCGGGGCATCGAAGGGTACGTTATCTTGCAAATGCGGTTTTTAGGTTCAACATGCCCCGAAGGGAATTCCGCTGGAGGACAGAGAGTGCGAAGGCTGGGCAGGCTGTGCCCAGAGCGCACGTATGTTGGTCAATGCGAAAGCGGGGCACAAATATTACAAAAACATAAATGTTACAAAATGTTACAAAAACAGGCATATTTGAAATGTGCCAGTTACATAAGTCGATTCTAATGCATATCTCTGGAGAGAGGATTGTTCTTTCCGGAACATGGCGCGTAGAAGACAGGCTTGGAATATCACACACGGCCTTCATGTGCTCAGTTTTTAACAGTATCTATACAGGAGAAATCTTCATGAAAGCCTTGAAAATGATTGCGGTAGCCATGTTGTGCGCAACTGTCGCCACGGCCTCATTTGCACGTGGTGGTGGTGGTGGTGGTGGTGGTGGTGGTGGTGGTGGTGGTGGTGGTGGTGGTGGGCAAGGCAGCATGGGTGGGCAATCGTCCAATGCCGGTGCCGGTCAGAATGGAAAAGGTCAGGGGACGCAGGCGCGTAGCCAGGATCAAACACAAACCCGTAGCCAGGATCAAACACGAACCCGCAGCCAGGATCAAACACGAACCCGCGACCAGAGTCACACGCCGGGGACTGCAACAACGGCGGCTCCGGCGCAATAATATTCACCACTGGGTCGTTGCGCACGCGGAATCAATCCGGTGCGCATCGGCAGGCACCCTCCGCGCTGTGATCAATGAAGATGCCCGTCTTTACTGGCTCGCGGCCGGTATAAACACAAAGCTGTGTTCCTGAATCAATCCGGTTTGCGTCTGGTGTTCTCAATCAGTGCGTAGGCCGAATGATTGTGGATCGACTCGAAGTTTTCGGACTCGACCACATAGGAATAGATGCGTGGCTCAGCGTTGAGTCGGGCAGCGACATCGCGCACCATGTCCTCGACAAATTTCGGGTTGTCGTAGGCGCGTTCGGTGACATATTTTTCGTCAGGACGCTTGAGCAGTCCGTAAAGCTCGCAGGAGGCCTGCGCTTCGACGAGTTCGACGATCTCCTCGATCCACACGAGCTTCTTGATCCTGGCGGTAACGGTAACGTGCGAGCGCTGATTGTGTGCGCCGCGTTCTGAAATCTTCTTCGAGCACGGGCACAGGCTGGTCACCGGCACGACAACCTTGACCGTCGAGGCAATCTCGCCATGGCAGATCTCGCCGGTCAGCGTGACATCGTAGTCGATCAGGCTCTGCACGCCGGAAACCGGTGCCGACTTGTTGATGAAGTACGGAAAGTTCATCTCGATGTGTCCGGTCTCTGCTTCAAGCTTTTTAGCCATCTCGCGCAACATGACCGGAAAATTCTCGACCGATATTTCGCGTTCGTGACTGTTGAGAATCTCCACAAAGCGCGACATGTGCGTGCCCTTGAAATTATGCGGCAGGCTGACGTACATGTTGAAGACGGCGATGGTGTGTTGCACACCACCGGTCCGGTCGAGGACCCTGACCGGGTGGCGGATGGCCTTGATGCCGACGCGGTTGATGGCGATTTGCCGCGTATCTGCCAGGTTCTGGACGTCGACCATGGTGTTCTTGATTTGCGGTGCTTGGGGTGCGTTCATTTCAGTTCCTGGTCGTATTTTGTGCCGTTGCGGATTATTGATCCGGATGCGGGGCAGCAAGGCTTGCGCTGTCTAGATGGGCGTGCGCCGTGCGGACGATGCCCTCCATGTCGAGGCCGACTTCCGCCAGCAGCAGTGCCTGGTCGCCATGATCGATGAAACGGTCGGGAAGACCCAGCCGCACAAAACGTACCGTACTGGAAATTTCGTGCAGGACGCGTGCCACTTCGGAACCCGCCCCTCCAATCAAGGCATTCTCTTCGACGCTGATCAGCAGGGAATGTTCCCGTGCCAGCTCGATAATCAGTTCACGGTCGATCGGTTTGACAAAACGCATATTGGCCACCGTGGCGTCAAGTTCGCCTGCCGCTTCCAGCGAAGGGGCGAGCATGCTGCCGAAGGCCAGTAGCGCAATGCCTTTGCCCTGACGGCGAATTTCTCCCCGGCCGACGGGCAGCTCGGTCAAAGACTGTCCAGCTCTTACACCCGGGCCGGAACCACGCGGGTAGCGAACGGCGCTCGGACCGTCGATGCGGTAGGCGGTGGTCAGCATTTTCCGGCATTCGTCTTCGTCGGCGGGCGCCATGACCACCATGTTCGGAATGCAGGTCAGGAAGGAGAGGTCAAAGGAACCGTGGTGTGTCGGGCCGTCGGCGCCAACCAGACCGCCACGGTCGAGGGCGAAGACGACCGGCAGTTTCTGCAGGGCGACGTCGTGCAGCAACTGGTCGTAAGCGCGCTGCAGGAAGGTTGAATAGATGGCCACGACCGGGCGCATCCCCGCGCAGGCGAGACCGGCCGCAAAGGTGATGGCGTGCTGTTCGGCGATGCCGACATCGAAATAGCGTTCGGGGAAAAGTTCGGCAAAACGCATCATGCCGGATCCCTCGCCCATGGCCGGGGTAATGCCAACCAGCCGGGGATCGGCGGCCGCCATATCGCACAGCCAGTCGCCAAAGACTTGCGTATAGGTGGGTTTGCTGCCGGCCTTGACGCCTTCGATGCCGACCTCGGGCTGAAACTTCGAGACACCGTGATAGAGGATCGGGTCGGCTTCGGCCAGTTTGTAGCCTTGCCCCTTTTTGGTGATGACGTGCAGGAATCGTGGCCCCTTGAGTTTCTGCATGTTTTGCAGGGTGGGTACCAGCGAATCAAGATCATGGCCGTCAATCGGGCCGATGTAATTGAACCCCAGTTCTTCGAACAGCGTACCCGGCGTCAGCATGCCCTTGACGTGCTCCTCGAAACGGTTGGCAAATTCCAGCAGCGAAGGAGAGACTCCCAGCACTTTCTCGCCAGCCTTGCGTGCTGCATTGAATGCACTGCCGGAAAACAGGCGGGCGAGGTACTTGTTGAGGGCGCCAACGGGTTGCGATATTGACATATCGTTGTCGTTGAGAATGACCAGCATGTCGGCATCGGCAACGCCGGCATTGTTCAGTGCCTCGAAAGCCTGCCCGGCCGACATGGCACCATCGCCGATGATAGCCACGGTACGGCGAGTTTCGCCCTTGAGCTTGGCGGCCAGCGCCATACCGAGGGCGGCCGAGATGGAGGTGGACGAATGCCCGACGCCGAAGGTGTCGTACTCGCTTTCACTGCGCTTGGGAAAGCCCGAGACGCCGCCATGCATGCGCAGGCTGGCCATGCCTTCCCGGCGCCCGGTGAGGACCTTGTGGGCATAGGTCTGGTGCCCGACATCCCAGACCAGCTGATCATCCGGTGTGTCGAAAACGTAATGCAGGGCGACAGTCAGTTCAACCGTACCGAGGTTCGACGAGAAGTGCCCCCCGGTTCTGGATACGGATTCGACGAGAAAACTGCGTAGTTCCTCGGCCAGCTGCGGTAACTGTTTGCGCTCGAGTTCGCGTAGTTGTGCCGGACTGTTGATGGTATCGAGCAGAGGATAGGAAGTCATTTGTGTGTGGGTCCGGCCTGGTCCGTGAGTTCTGGCCAGAATGCGGCCAAAGTCATCGGTTAAAACTTGCGGTGAGTGATGAAGTCGGTCAGTTCAATCAGGCGCTGACCGCGTTCGCCAAAAATAGCGAGTGATTCAAGGGCTTGCGTTCTTAGTTCGGCGGCAAATTCACGAGCGTTATGCAGCCCCATCAGGCTGACATAGGTCGGTTTTTCCGCTGCCGCGTCCTTGCCGGCCGTCTTGCCGAGGGTTGCCGTACTCGCCGTGCAGTCAAGGATGTCATCAACGACCTGAAATAGCAAACCGGCGCGTTTGGCATAGCGATCGAGCGCTGCGCCGGCTTCGCCGGTCAGTGGCTGGCCACACAGCGCACCAAGCATTACCGCCGCGCGGATCAGCGCCCCGGTTTTGAGGGCGTGCATCAGCTCAAGTTCCGGCTGATCCAGTGAGCGGCCTACCGCGCCAAGATCGATCGCCTGGCCTCCCGCCATCCCCCGCGAGCCACTGGCGTGAGCCAGCAGGCGCAGCATTTCAAGCTGGCATTCCGGGCGGCCCAGCTGCTCGCGGGCGAGCAGTTCGAAAGCCAGCGATTGCAGACTGTCACCGACCAGCAGGGCGGTGGGCTCATCGAATTCGACGTGGCAGGTCGGCCGGCCGCGGCGCAGTACATCGTCGTCCATGCACGGCAGATCGTCATGCACGAGCGAGTAGGCATGAATCAGTTCGACGGCGCAGGAAACGATTTCGAGTCTTTCCGGCGAGCCATTGCTCAACTCACCCGCAGCAAACGCGAGCAAGGGGCGAACACGCTTGCCGCCACCAAGGCTGGCGTAGCGCATGGCCTGATGCAGGCGCGCAGGAATGGCTTCAGCGGCGGGCAACAGGCGTGACAATGTGGCTTCAATCCGCGTTTGTACCGCACGCATCCAGTCCGGGAAGGGCAACTCCCGGGGGTTACCGGAAACAGAAGAAAAAGCGCTCACTGAACGCCTCCGCTGGCGCTATCAAAATCGCGCAAGCTACCCTCTTCCAGGATCTGGATCCTGCGTTCGGCAGCGCTCAGTTGCTGCTGGCAGTGCCTGAGCAGTTCGCTTCCGCGCCGATACGCAAGCATTGATTCTTCGAGCGGCAGTTGTCCGCCTTCCATGTTCTGGACGATCTGTTCCAACTCGGCGAGAGCCGCTTCAAATTTCATTTCGTTGGCCACCGGGGACGCAGGCTGGGGAGTGCCGTTTTCGACCGGGTCGGCAGGCTTGGTTCGCACCATGGGAAATTGCTCTGATCAAACGACGAAAAATAGCTCAGAAGGGGCTCCCGGTCAATTGGAAAGCGATTAAAATGCATTTTTCTCCGTATTTGCCGCTCAGCTTTACCGGTAGGCGGTAAAGCCAGGCGTCGAATCGACGTATTCCAGCCAATAAACCATGCAATCCTCCTGGATGATCGTGGCCAGCTTCTTTTTCGCCTCGATGGGCGTTTGCGTGAAGTTCGCTGCGGAAGTTTTCTCTGTCCCTGAAATTGTTTTTTACCGCAGCGCCATCGCGCTGGTAATGATGTTTTCTCTGGTTCGTCTGCGCGGCATTCCGATCCAGACGCCGCATTGGCGATTTCAGCTTTGGCGCAGTGCGAGCGGCTTCGTTTCCTTGCTGCTCTATTTTTATGCGCTTACCCTGTTGCCGCTGGCCCTGGCGGCAACGCTGGCCTATACCTCTCCCCTGTTTCTGGCGGTTTATCTCGCCCTGTTGGGCAAGGCGCGCCTGGGACGCGGAATGCTGGGTGCGCTGGTGCTGGGTTTTATCGGTGTTGTGCTCCTGCTGCGCCCGACCATGCATGCCGATCAACTGCTCGGAGGCGTGATCGGGCTGGGGAGCGGTATGCTGGCCGGTCTTGCTTACTACAATGTCAGGGAACTGGGCGAGCGTGGCGAGGTTGAAGAACGCACGGTGTTTTATTTCTCTTTGCTCTCAACAGTCGCCAGCGGAGTCTGGATGGCTCTCTCCGAATTGCATCGGATCGATCTGCGTGGTGGACTGTTACTGCTCGGTGTTGGATCCTTCGGAACTCTCGCCCAACTGGCAATGACGCGTGCGTACAAGCGGGGTGATACCCTGGTGGCCGCCAGCCTGGCCTATTCAACCGTGATTTTTGCCAGTCTTTTCGGTATGCTGTTCTGGCAGGAGACGCTTTCCTTCGGCGCCTGGTCGGCGATAGCGTTGATCGTCGCAAGCGGAGTGGTCTCCACGTGGTTTTCCAGAGCGAATCCTGCCGAGCAGGACTGATGCTACACTCCGAAGTATTCAACAGGAGACTGCCATGATCGTGATCCAGCACCAGCCCAAACGCGTCGAAGTCAATGTATACGGGGAATTTACCCTGTCAGACTATAAAGAGTTCGAGGACATGGTCAATTACAAGGTCAGGTTCGAGGGGGCGGTTGATCTCCTGTTCGACTTGCGCGAGATGGCCGACTTCACGCTCGACGTGGCCTGGGAAGATATTGTTTTTGCGCGCGCGCATCCCAACGATTTTCACCGCATCGCCGTGCTGACGCATAGCCAGTGGGTGGCCTGGAGCGCATGGCTGTCGCAGATCTTTGTCCGTGCCGAAATGCAGGTGTTCGGCGAAGAAGCCGAGGCGCGTGCCTGGCTGGATGCGGGCGTCGCGGGGGAGTAAATCAGCGTGAATTATTCTAACTTGGTTTCTTGTGCGGATCTGGCCAGTCATGTGAACGATGCGGACTGGCGGGTTTTCGATTGTCGGCACCAACTGTCTGATGTGGGCTACGGCGAGAAGGCCTACGCCGAAGGGCATGTGCCGGGAGCATTATTTATGCATCTCGACCGCGATCTTTCCGGCCCGATGAGCGGCCGCAACGGTCGTCATCCCTTGCCCGACACGGAGCTTCTGGCCAGGAAACTGGGCGCAGCAGGCGTTTCACGGCAGACTCAGGTCGTGGCCTACGATGACGCTGGCGGCATGGTTGCCGGGCGCCTGTGGTGGCTGCTGCGCTGGCTGGGTCATGAGCGCGTTGCGCTACTTGACGGCGGCATCAGCCAGTGGGTGAAGGAAGGGCTCCCCTTGTCGGCCGAACAGCCGAAGTCGGCTCCGGCCGTCTTTGAAATTGCAGGACAGGAAGGGGTTGTCAGCGCTGCTGAGGTGCTGGCCAACATCGACAGCAAGGAATTCTGTGTCGTCGATGCCCGTGCGCCGGACCGCTTTCGCGGCGAAAACGAAACGCTCGACCCGGTGGGTGGGCACATCCCCGGCGCGCGCAACCGCTTTTTCAAGGATAACCTTGATGCCAATGGCCTGTTCCGCCCGGCCGCGGAGTTGCGCCGTGAGTTTCTCGGCCTGCTTGATGGCGTTGCCCCCGAGCGGGTGGTGATGCAGTGTGGTTCCGGCGTATCGGCCTGCCACAATCTGCTGGCCATGGAGATTGCCGGATTGCATGGGGCGCGGCTCTATGCCGGTTCCTGGAGCGAATGGTGCAGTGATCCGGCCCGACCGGTGATGTGCTGAATCCCAGCCAATGGCCCCATGAGGGCTGTAATCCAGACAAACTCAGGCAAGCATGGACGGCATGACCGAATCGGGTCTATGATGCATCGTCATACGTCGAAAATCGTTTGTTTTCTTTGGCCAGCGGCGGATCTTCACAAGCATGATCCTGAAGGGAATTTGTTCACTTAAACAATGGTCAGCCTGGGCGATACTCGGCATGGGCGCGCTGTTATCTGTTTTTGCCAGCCTTCAGGTCAGGCAGGAGATTGAAAACGACGCGGTCAGACAATTTGCCTCTATCTGCGACCAGACCACCCTCATAATCCAGAAACGTCTTGGCGCCTACGCACTCATCCTGCGCGGCGGTTCTGCCCTGTTTGCCGCGTCAGGTACTGTGGAACGTCACCAATGGCGGGCCTACGTCGAGACCCTGCATCTCAGGAAAAGCATTCCCGGCGTGCAGGGGATCGGTTTTGCCCAACTCATTCCTTCGCGTCAACTGGCCGAGCACGTCGCCCGGATCCGTGGCGAAGGATTCCCCGAATACACCGTGCGCCCGCCGGGTGAACGTGCTGTTTACACGTCCATCATCTATCTGGAGCCCTTCAGTGCGCGCAACTTGCGCGCCTTCGGGTACGACATGTTGTCCGAACCGGTCCGGCGCGTGGCCATGGAACAGGCGCGCGACACGGGCGAAGCCGTCCTGTCCGGAAGGGTCGAACTGGTGCAGGAGACCGGCGTGGACGTCCAGTCCGGAACCCTCATGTATGTCCCGGTCTATCGCCACGGCGCAGCGGCGGATACGCTTGAGCAAAGGCGCGAAGCACTGATCGGCTGGGTCTACAGTCCTTACCGCATGACTGATCTCATGACCGGCATTCTTGCCGGCCAGACAAGGCATGAAAGCAACCCCTTTGCCCTGCAAGTCTACGCGGGTCGTGAGGCATCGTCAGCCGGCCTGTTGTTTGACAGCCTCCCGGACACCACGCCCGTTTTGAATTCCCTGTTCCATCAACAGCGGACGATTGACTTCAACGGCAATCAATGGTTGCTGGTATTCGATGCTGACAAAGTGACATCAGACATCAACTACGCTGAGGCCTGGTCAGCCCTGATCGGCGGCATGGCGCTCAGCGCACTGCTGTGTGGCTTGCTGCTCTCGCTAATCAATACGGGAATTCACGCCGAGCGCCTCGCCGAAAAGCTTACGGCCACGATCAAAAACCGTGAAAAACTCTTGCAGGAGAGCGAATTCCGCTGGAGATTCGCCATCGAAGGTTCCGGTGACGGTCTTTGGGACTGGAACGTCACCAACAGCACGGTATTTTTCTCCAAACGCTGGAAAGAGATGCTGGGCTTTGCCGAAGACGAAATCGGCACTGGCCTGGATGAATGGGAGAAACGCATCCATCCCGAAGACAAGGCCGGAACCCTGGACACAGTGCAGGCTTATCTCGATGGCCAGACGTCCTTCTACGCCTGCGAACATCGTGTCCGTTGCAAGGATGGCGGCTACAAGTGGATACTCGCTCGCGGCATGGTGGTCGAGCGCGGCGAGGACGGCAAACCGATGCGCATAATCGGCATGCACACCGACATCTCCGAACACAAACGCAACGAACTTGTTCTGCGTGATAGCGAAAATCTCCTGCGCGCCAGCCAGCAGCAGTTGCAACTGCTGCTGGATTCCACGGCCGAAGCCATCTACGGCATCGACATGGACGGAAAGTGCACCTTCTGCAACCGCTCCTGCCTGCGCCTGCTGGGTTATGCTCACGCCGATGAGCTGATCGGCAAGAACATGCACGCTCAGATCCACAGCATGTTCGCGGACGGAACTCCCTTACCTGCGGAGGATTGCCGCGTTCCC
>CAIVZW010000629.1 GCA_903910495.1 uncultured beta proteobacterium | reverse complement strand
TGCTCGATACGGTCAATGAGTTGGCGGGCAGACCCGGGCGTCTGGCCAACTGACGCTGGAGACAACAATGAGCGCGGCAGCCATGTCAGCAGCAGAGGGCTCAAAGCATTCGTTTGCATCAGTGCGGGCGCTAAGGACACTGCAAAACAGCGGTTTCGGAATCCGTCTGAGCCTCGTTCTCGGTATCTCGATCCTGCTTCTCGCGCTCGCCGGAGGGCTTTTGATCAGTTTCTCGCAGTCGCTCATTGATCAGGGCCTGCACACGTCGGCAACAGTGGCGCAGCAGCGTCTTGAAGGTGAATTCCGGCGCGCCAGGGGTCTTGTTGAAGCACTTAGCCGCAGCACCCCGATACTCGGGGAATACGCGGCCACCCCCCCGGCCGGCAAGGAAGTCCAGCCCTTTCTGAATGGTCCCCCGGGATTGCCGCTTGGACTTGAGTCCCTGACGGCTCTCGATGTTCAGGGCCTGAGACATTACAGCAGCGGAAAATCGGCAACATCAGCAGACCTGCGTGATCGCCTGTTTGCAGAAGTTGTTGCAACAGGCTTGCCTGCTGCGCGCTTTGCTACTCAGCCGGGGGCGACGCGCTATCTGGTAGGCTACCCGGTCTTCCTGCCGGTGAGCAGGAGGCTGCAGCGTGTGCTGATCGCCGAATTCGATCTTCTCCAGATGGCCGCTCTGGCCCTTGACGCGAACAGCCCGCGCATGATGATCGAGTTACGCCTGGACTCAGGCGAAAGCCTGCTCCGGCTCGGCAGTTTGCCGGATGGCGAGGCAAGACTCAGCGTGTCGATGGCAATAGAGTCCAGCGTCGCTCTGTCACCGCCACTCTCGCTGGAATTCAGCCAGCGGGAATACGATGTCCTGCGGCCGTTATACCGCTTGCACTTCTCCTTTCTGCTGCTGTTAGTCGTCGTTGTCGGCCTCACCGCTTATCTCGGTTACCGCATGGCGCGCAGCAAAAGCGGTTACTTGCATCACGCCAACCTCGGCGGGGCGCCACTTACCGTAAAGAAGCTGTTGCTGAATAGACAGGCCATGATGGCCTGTTCAAAGGGGGTCATGATCGTCAACATGGGCAATTGGCCAACCCGGATCGAATCTGTCAACCCGGCCTTTGAGAAGATCACCGGCTACTCTGCCGCCGAGATCATCGGCCAGTCCCCCGGAAAGCTCCACAAGCATGACATCGATCAGGCTGCCCTGCGAGAATTGCGGCGCACGATCCTGGGGCAGCAGTCGATCACCGTCACGCTGCGCAATTACCGCAAGGACGGCAGCTTGTTCTGGAACCAGCTTTCAGTCTCGCCGGTGCATGATGAGAGCGGCAATCTCACCCATTACTTCGGACTGCTGGACGACGTCACGGACCAGAAATCTGCCGAACAGGAGTTGATGGCCTGGGTAAGGCGGCTCGACGTGCTGAGCACGATGAGCGCTGACGGCCTGGTTACCCTTGATGCAAAGAATTGCGTCACCTATGCCAACGAAACCTTCCTGCGCCTGTTCGGACTCGGCCTGCCGGCGTTGATGGGGCTTCAACTGCGGGATCTTGATCAGCGCCTTGCCGGACTCTGTGCTCCAGGCTATCCGTACTGCAGTATCGAGAAGTGCACGAGCACCCTCGACACGACGGGCTGGACGTCGAATTGCGAAATGGAAATTCAGCTGGCGCAGCCGGAGAAACGCATCTTGCTGCTGACGGTTCGCCGGGGCAGCCACGAAACGTCGCTGCTCCTCTATTTCAAGGACATTACCAAGGCGCGCGAGATCGAACAGATGAAGAGTGAGTTTCTATCCACCGCGGCCTACGAGTTGCGCAGCCCGATGGCCAGCATCCTGGGTTTTTCCGAGTTGCTTCTGCAGCGCGATTTTGATGCGGAAAGCCGCCGCGATCCGCTTGAAATCATCGCCCGTCAGGCTCATCGCGTCACCGATCTGCTCAGCGAACTTCTCGATCTGGCGCGCATCGAAGCGCGCCAGGGTAAGGATTTCAAGCCCGCTGTACAAGACCTGTGGCCGATCGTAGAAGCCGTCGCCGTGTCCTTTCCGGAGTACACCAGCCGGGTGGCGATCGAAGCCCCCGAGCACTTATCCCTGGTCAATGTGGATAAGCAGAAAATCCATCAGGCACTGAACAATCTAGTGGACAACGCCTTGAAATTCTCGTCGCCGGACGAAGCCGTGTTCATTTCGATAGGCCTCACGTCCGACGAAGAACCGCCACGGGTCAGGGTGACCATCGTCGATCACGGGATCGGCATGAACGCAGAGCATCTGGCACGCTTTGGCGAACGCTTCTGGCGCGCCGAACCTTCGGGCGAGACGCCGGGAACCGGCCTGGGAATTTCGCTGGTCAAGGAAATCGTTCAATTGCACGGCGGTTCGCTCGAAGTGAGCAGCGATTTTGGCAAAGGCAGCCGCATCACCCTTTACTTGCCGCTCTCCGTCGCTGATCAAGCCACGCTGGCCGTCGTATGAGTACGCTGAGCGCTGGCCTAGCTGCTGCTCCCCGTCATGCTGCGCTGGTGCTGTGCCAGTTTGGCCTGCAGATAGCCCTGCAACTGGTGGAAAGGAATCGGCTTCCCGAAGATCGTCGTACCCAAGGGCAGGCCGCCGCGCTGCTCAATGATATCGGGGCTCATCCCGGTGACCACGATGATGTCCATCGTCGACAATGCAGGATTGGCACGCAGCGTACGGATCATCTCGAATCCATCAATCTTCGGCATGCTCAGATCGAGAATCAGCACCGCGGGCGCTTGCAGGCCGATTTGCACCAGACCTTCATATCCGTTGTCAACGATATTGATTGTAATGGGCAAGTTCCAACTGGCCAAAGTCATTCTGTAGAGCGTTTGCAGGTTGGTGTCATCTTCGGCGATCAGCACCGAGAACTCGCTGCTTCGCGTTCGCGGCAACGACGCCATGCCACTCCTTCGCGCAAGGTGCTCGTTGACCGAAGCCATGCTCACCCGGCGGTGCCCGCCGTCGGTCTTCCACGCCGCCAGCGTGCCACTTTCAACCATCTGCTGCACCGTGCCGAGGGAAAGGCCGAGCTTTTCTGCCGCCTGGCGGGTCGTGATGTACTCATCCCCGACTTTGTTCAGCGCTTGTTCGTCTTTTTCAATCATGGGAATTTGCTCACACCTAGTCTTGGGTTATTCAGAAAAATCAATATTGTTATATTACTCGCTAAGTCGGTAAATTGCACATCTGGCAAATTCGTCTGGCCCAGACAGCCAAATCTGGCCGGCCATTCCGGCGACATCCAATTGATCTGCCTGCAGGCAGGGCGATTGCAAGAAACGATAAAAAATTGTTTATACTATATTATGCTATGTTACTTTTCAGGGTTTTTTGTCAGATTATGCACTTTCCTCAGGCCTGCGCTCAGAATTTCTCAGCCCTTTCACCAGAGCCGTGACGCATGATTAAGATTCTTATTGTTGACGATCATTCCGACATCCGCCGTCTGCTCAACATCACGTTCGGGAAGGCGTATGAAGTTCTCGAAGCGGAAGACAGTCTGACGGCGCTCGAGGTCATCCGGCGGCAGCATCCGGAAGTGGTTCTGCTCGACATCATGATGTCTGGAGAGCCGGGCGGCTTGCAGGTACTCGATGCCATCAAGAGTGATCCGGCATTGAAGGACACGCTGGTGGCCATGATCACCGCCCGCGGGCAGTCTGCCGACTACGAGATCGGACTGAAACGCGGAGCGGATGCCTATTTCATCAAGCCGTTCAGCCCCTTGCAGGTGTTCAGCTGGGTGCGTGAAAAACTGAAATCAGGATTTCTCAGTTCTTATTCACTGGAGCCGTGACGCATGGTCAAGATTCTTATTGTTGACGATCATTCCGACATCCGCCGTCTGCTCAGCATCACGCTCGGGAAGGCGTATGAAGTTCTCGAAGCGGAAGACGGGCTAACGGCGCTCGAGATCATCCGGCGGCAGCATCCGGAAGTGGTTCTGCTCGACATCATGATGCCAGGCGAACTGGACGGCTTGCAGGTACTCGATACCATCAAGGGTGATCCGGAGTTGAGCGACACGCTGGTGGCCATGATCACCGCCCGCGGGCAGTCTGCCGACTACGAGATCGGACAGAAACGCGGAGCGGATGCCTATTTCATCAAGCCATTCAGCCCGTTGCAGGTGGTCAACTGGGTGCGTGAAAAACTGAAATGATCGATAACAGCAAGCCCATCAACCCTGTTCGTGTGGCCGGTGCGAGCCATGAAGCCACGCTGCACTCGCAACTCTACCGCTACGCCGAAGACCTGCAGATACTGCTTGACCGGCACGCCGACCTTGAACAGCACCACCAGCACCTGCAGGAGTCGCATGAGCATCTGCTAGAGAGCAAGGACATCCTGGAGAATCTGATCCACTGCGCCAGTGATTTCTATGTCGTGACCGATGCCCAGGGGCTTATCCGGCACGCCAGCCTCAGTGCCGATGAAAAGCTGATGCTCAACGGTGCCACCCTGTGTGGCCGGTCGCTCCGGCAATTGTTGGCGCCGTACCACCGGGCGCGTTTCGAAGAAATGCTTGCCAGAGCCGGCACGGAAGGCCCCGGGCGCCGGGTCGAGCACGCCGAATTCGTTATCTATATCAACGGCGATCCGGCGCAGACCGTGATGCTTGACGCCTGGCTGATGCCGGTGCTCAGTACCGGAGAATTACGCCTCTACTGGATCATGCGTGACTCGTCGCTCAAGCGCAATGCCGAATTCGAGTCGCAGATGTCCTCCATGGTCTTCCGCAGTGCGCATGAAGGCATCTTGATTACGGATATCGAAGGCCAGATCATCGCCGTCAATCCGGCCTTCACCCGCATCACCGGCTACACGCAGGACGAAGTCACGGGCCAGAATCCACGCCTGCTCTCCTCGGGTTGTCACGGGTCCGAGTTCTACCGCGCCTTCTGGGCAAGCATCCTGGACACGGGCAGCTGGAGCGGTGAGATGATCAACCGCAAGAAGAACGGGCAACTCTACCCGCAGTGGGTCACCGTTAGCGCGGTCAGGGATGACAGTGGCGCCACGCTCTCTTTCATTGCCGTATTTTCCGATCTTGCCCGTCTCATCGAAGCCGAAAGAAAGCTCTCCGATCTGGCCAATCACGATACGCTGACTGCTCTACCCAACCGGCGCCTGCTTGATGATCGCGCCGAGCAGGCGTTGGCGGCAGCGCGGCGCGACGGTTCGTGCGTGAGCGTGCTGTACATCGATCTTGACCGCTTCAAGCCGATCAACGACCGTCTCGGTCATGGCATTGGCGACATCGTTCTCCAGCAGGTCGCCGGACGCCTGAGGGCGGCCGTGCGCGAAGGGGATACGGTAGCGCGCGTCGGGGGTGATGAATTCGTGATCCTGGCCCTCGGCTCGGGCCTCGATGCGGATCTGTCCCGAATCGCCGGAAAAGCGATTGAGGTTCTCTCCGCGCCCTTCGTTGCGGGAGAGCACGAGCTACTGATCGGCGCCAGCATCGGCGGTGCGCGCTATCCACAGGATGGTCAGGAGATGGCTGCCCTGCTCAAGCACGCCGACCTCGCCATGTATGCCGCAAAAGAGGCCGGCGGAAACCACTTCTGCCTGTTTGAATCGGCCATTGGGGCGCCGCCCTCGGCGGAAAAGATCACTCTCGGGTCCGAGATCTGGCATGCCCTCGAACGTCAGGAACTCTATCTTGTGTATCAGCCCCAGGTGGCCAGCAATGGCCAGACCACGCTACTCGGCTGTGAAGCGCTGCTGCGTTGGCGGCATCCGACCCTGGGCGAGATTGCGCCGGACCGCTTTATCCCGCTGGCCGAAAAGAATGGCGCCATCGTGGCGATCGGTGACTGGGTCCTGAAAAATGCATGCCAGCAGTTGCAGACCTGGAAAGCGCAGGGTCTGGACCATATTACCCTGTCCGTCAATGTTTCTCCGCGTCAGTTGCGCAACAATGCGCTTGAAGCCACGCTGGCGTCGGTGCTGAAGGAAACAGGAATCATCCCCGCTCGGCTCGAACTGGAAGTGACCGAGAGCGAAGTCATGAAGCACCATGAAGCGGAAGCGTGCCCCCTCGCTCCGCTGCGCGCGCTAGGCGTCAAGATCGCCATTGACGATTTTGGCACCGGCTATTCCAGCCTCTCACGGCTCAAGCATCTGCCCATTGACCGGCTGAAGATCGACCAGAGTTTCGTGCGTGATCTTGAAACCGACAGCGGTGCGCAAGCCATCAGTTCGTGCATTGTCGGCATGGGGGTGGCCATGGGGCTGGAAGTCATTGCCGAAGGCGTGGAAACCCTGGAGCAGTTGCAACAGCTTCACGCCCAAGGCTGCCACCTGATTCAGGGCTATCTTATCGGGCGCCCGATGCGGCCGGACGTTTTCCTCGAATGGGCGCTCGGGCGAGCGCGTTCCGGCCCCCGTGCGGCGGCCACAGGAGAGCAGGGCGCGGCGCTTCCCCCCGCGAGCAACGCGCCTGAAACCCTTGAAGGAGTACGCCGTGCGCTTGCTTAACACACTGTCCGGGTATGTCAATCGGCTCGATGCGCAGGGCCGCATCGAGCTGATGCTGATCTTCGCTGTGCTGGTGGCCGGGGCGCTTATCGCCTCGGCGTCATTTGTCATGGTGCGTCAGCAGATCATCGACAGCACCCACGCCGAGCTCGAGGTGCGGGCAAAATTCGAGCGCCGTGAAATCGAAGTCAAGTTAGCTTCCCTGCTGGCGCAGGCCGGGTCGCTGGCGAGCAACCCGGCGACGGCCAGTACCCTGGCGAACTCTGCCGGGCGGGAAACGGATCTGCTCCTTTTTCTGAGAAACCAGAAACTGGCGCTGGCGGGCGCCACGCTCACGCTCACCAACGTGCGTGGCGAAATGCTGGTCGGCAGTGCAGCCGCAGCCCCCGCCGAGGATGCCGAACAGCAGGTCGTTGCGGCCATGATGCAGGTGCAGGCGAGCGTTGCCCGGGTGCAGGCGCAGCCCGCCGGTGCGCTGCTCAAGATCGCCTTTCCGGTGCTCCATCGGCTCAGCGGCAACATCAATTGGGCGGTGGTGCTGCGGGTTCCGCTGGCCGGA
>CAIVZW010000628.1 GCA_903910495.1 uncultured beta proteobacterium | reverse complement strand
GTTCCATGAAAAAGCTCTCACGGCGTTTTCTGTTCGCTGCCTGTCTTGTGGCATTGGGTCTCCCGGCACAAGCCGCTCCGGTAGCGGAGCAGGCCTATGCCATCGTCGACAGCGTGCAGATGCCGGCCTGGGTCGAGCGCAATGGGGTTCGCCAGCCACTTGAACCGGGCAAGGTTCTGCACAATCGCGACCGGGTGCTGACCGGTAGCGACGCGCGCTTGCTGATTCAACTGGCCGAAGGCAGTGCGGTCAGGCTGGGCGAAAACGCGCAACTTGATCTCAATGCCCTGGGTCGGCGCGAAGGGCGGGTGTTTACAGCCGCCCTGGATGTCACAAAAGGGGCTTTCCGCTTTACCACCGGCGTTTTCTCGAAACTGCGGCAGCCGCGAGCGATCAATGTCCGCATCGCCACGATCACCGCCGGTATCCGCGGTACCGACCTGTGGGGCAGCTCGAATGCCGAGCGTGATCTGGTCTGCCTGCTTGAAGGCCGGATCACGGTATTTCATCCCCAGGACCAGGGCCGTGAGCTGAGCGAACCGCTGAGTTTCTACGTGGCCCCCAAAGGGGCCGCGCCACAGCCCATCGCCAAGGTGGATGCCGCGCAGGTCAGCCAGTGGGCGGCCCAGACTGACGTGCAACCTGGTTCCGGCTATGCCCGGCGCGGCGGTCGATGGAAGGTCGAACTGGCGACCGTCACCAGCGAGATCGACACGCTGGCCTTGTACGACCGCGCCCGTGCGGCGGGTTACGCCGTGCGCATCAAGCCGCGTGCGGCGGAAGGCGGTGGCTATAGTTATTCGGTACGGGTGACCCAGTTGCCGTCAAAGGCGGAAGCCGAGATCCTGTCGAGCAAGCTGGCCGGAACGCTGGAGCTGGCCTCGACGGTGGTGACGCGCTATTGATGGCGCAACAAAGTCAATAACGGCCAAGAACTGAAAGGAGGCGTTCGTGACCTTTCTGGTTCACCTCTTTTCGGAAGGTGGTAACCGTGCGCTCCACAAAGGGCAGGGCTTACGCAATTTTCACGTTTGATCAAGGCCTGTACGTAACCTGGTGATTTGCGCGAATTTTCGATAGATTGTGCGTTCGCTTATACCAAGCTTGAGCGCCAATTCCTTGCGCGTACCCTGATGCGATGTGATCAGGGTTTGCAGTAGCTCCGTTTCGATTTCTTTAAGCGTCACAGGCGTTCCTTCTTTTTCGGCGGCAACCGGCAGGGTGAGCGAGTCGTCCGTCTTGACGATCATGTGTACCGATTCGGGCAAGTGCTCAAGTCCGATGACCTCGCCGTCGCACATCACACTCGCGCGTTCAAGTATATTCCGCAGTTCGCGCACGTTGCCAGGGTAGTCGTAGGCGACAAGCAGCGCCAGTGCCGGCTGTGAGAGCCGTAGCGTACGCGAACGCGCAACGCGCCTGAGCAGGGTGTCGGCGAGCATCGGCAGGTCGGCGCGGCGATCGCGCAAGCGCGGCAGCGAGATCTGGAAGATGTTCAGGCGGTAGTACAGATCCTGCCGGAAACGGCCCGCGACGACTTGGTCTTGGAGCAGCAGGTTGGTCGCCGAGACCAGGCGCACGTCGGCACGCCGCAACTCGGTTCCGCCGACCCGCCGGTAAGTGCCGGTCTCGATCAGTCGCAGCAGTTTAACCTGCATGACCAGCGGTATGTCACCGACCTCGTCGAGAAAAAGCGTGCCGCCGTTGGCCGTCTCGATGAGACCGTGCTTGAGCGTCGCTGCACCAGTGAATGCGCCCTTCTCGTGCCCGAACAGCTCACTTTCGAAAAGTGTTTCCGGTAGGCCCGAGCAATCGACGACGACGAAAGGCCGGCCAGCGCGCGGGCTCGCATCGTGGATGGCGCGCGCGACCAGTTCCTTGCCGGTTCCTGTCGCTCCCTCAAGCAGCACGGTCGTTTCGGTCGGCGCGACGCGGGCGACCATTTCGAGCATGTGGGTAAACGCCGACGAGCGTCCGACGAGTTCGTCATTGCCCGCGAGCGCGCGCGCCACCGCGAGGGGCTCGAACTTCTCGACAAAATAGGCAACGTCACCGTGTATATCGCGGATCGGGGCCAATTCGATGTTCTCGTAATTTTCGCCAATGGGCGTGTAATGCAGATGCACAACACGCTCGCGTTTGCCCGAGGCGACGCTCAGCGCCATCGGGCAGGATTCGCCTGCCTGGTCGCAGGGCGCGCGGTAATGGTGCGACACCTCGAAACAGTTTCGCCCAACGACTTCGAGCGAATCGCCGCACTTGGCGCGATAGGCCGAATTGGCCGCGAGAATACGGTGTTGGCGGTCGACCAGGATGTGCGGCTCGGCGGCGCTCTCGATATAGGACACCAGTTCGTCGGGGAACAGTTGTTCTTCTGCCATGGCTATGTCACTTTCGTCACTAATTCTGCCAGGTCTTGTATCAGCTGGCAGGCACGGCGTCAAGATTCACTGCGCCTAAAAACTTAAGATGCTGAATTGGCGTAGAAATTCTGTCGCATGACGGTTCGGCACTGTTCCTGCTATGCATATGCCAAACCTCATACGGATTCGTGCCCTGGCCATGACCGCTCCGCTTGCTACCGACGATCGCCCACTCTTGCTCCCGACGGAGGAAGGCGGTCGCGAACAGGTTGTTGCAATAGCGCCACTCGATCGCCGTGACTTGGCCCATCTGGTTATCGAAGGGCTATTCAGTCTCGTCTTCCCCGATCCGCATGCGCGCCAGCGCCTAGGCTTGAAGGCGATCAGCCGCGGCCGCCAGGAGACGATGGCCTGGACCCTGTGGACGACCTCTCGGCTCGGCGCATGCGAAATCGCGCTGCTGCCCGGAAGTTCCGAAGAGTGTCCCGATGGCGCGCTGTTTGCGCTCCGTTATTTCCCTGATCCGCGCGAAGCCGTGTTCGGGCGCTTCGCCCAGATCGAACAGCAGGCGCGACTGTCGTCGCTCTTCGACGCGACCGGAACGCCGGGACTGGATTCTGCCGGGCAGCTTGATCCGAGTTTATTTCACGTCGGCACCATGGCGATCGTGCCGCAGGGCGCGAACCACATCGGACTTTGCCTCAGCGCGCAGGATCGATGGACCGAGCACGCCCGCGACCAGGCCGGCTGGCGCATGCGCCGGGACGTGCCGGGCCTCAGGCTGGCGCTGGCCGTGCTCGACCCGCTGGCCTGCGGCCTGAGCTACCTCGGACGCCAGCCACCGACGCTGGTGCGTGCCTGGCGCCGCCCAGGTCTGGCGTGGTACATCGAGGTCGGTGGCGCCGCGCAAAGCCACGCCGAGCCGGACACCTCGGCGTGGGAAATCGAACTGCATGGCCTGCGCGTTCCCGGGCGCTGCGATGCCGAAGGAGGCGTGCCAGCGCCTGCGCGTGCGCTCGATCCGGCGCTCTTTGAATATGCCGCGGAAATTCCGCCGCACTACGCTCCTTGGCCGATCAGCCCGCAATGGTGGCAGGCGGCCGGCTGGCAATTCGAACCGGTCGGCGAGTTCTGCAGCCAGTGTGCGGCCCAGGACCACGGGCACGAGCAGCATTCCCATCCCGCAATGACTCGGAGCGATGACGATGACGACAAAACCTGATCTATCTCGCCGAAATTTTTTCCTGCGCAGCGTGCCCGCACCCGCGCCGGAAGACACTGCGTGGAACGAATACTTCGGCTCGTACGCGATGGCCTGCGCGCAGGTCAACGAGGCGCGACCGTTTCTGATGGATGACGCGCGCCGGCTCGGTATCGAAACCGACGGCAAGACTGATCTGGAGATTCTCAAGGCGATTTTCGCAACGACCGGTCAGCCACACGGCTGACATCAAAATAAGGGGGGTTGGCACATGCAAACATCATCCGAAGAGCGGTACGGCGCACACTATCTGGAGGAGCGGCAGATAACGCCGCGCTGGCCGGTGCCGCTGACCCATCTAATCAACGTCGTTGCACTGCTCGCGGTGTTCTACGCGACCTGGTGGATCTTCCAGGATCCGCGCGGCATCTTCAGGCTGTACACGCCTTACGTCGGCTATATGTATACGCGCTGGTGGCTGATCATCCTGATCTGGATGGTCTACATCTTCCAGTTCTGGCCGATGCGCCGCGCCCAGCTCGACAACTGGCACCCGCTCGCCAAGGGCGGCATCGCCGTCGCCGTCTCGGTGCTGATCATGATGATCGTCATCCACGGTTTCTTCCAGGGACTGATCGGCAACTACGGCATCGCCTACTTCAACCCGGAGCGGACGGCGCATCTTCCGCGCATGACTGCGTTCTTCGCCGAGGAGTACGCCGCGCTGGCAATCTTGATGTTCGCGGCACTCGCTTCTTGGCTGGCGCCGGCCTGGGTGGTCGGCATGGAACGCGCGCCGTGGCAGAACGAGAAGCAGCCGGTGCAGGGCTTTACCATCCTAGTGATCACCTTCTTCATAGCGACGATCCTGTACTTCGTCACCATGCATCCGCACATGGGGATCCTCTACTATCCGTGGCAGTACTTCACGTCGATTGCGCCACCCTATTGGGAGGAGTTTGCCAACACGGTGAGCGGCAATTTCCACATCTCGTGGATCATGTGCGCGACCGTCGTCGTTTGGCTAGTCGAAACGATCTGGGAGCGCTACCCCTTCCGCCTGATCGAGAATGCCTGGCTGCGCCGGCTCACGACCTTCTTCGGCATCCTGGCGATCGCCTGGGCCTTCCATCTGTTCCTTTACTTTGCGCAGGAACTGTTCATCGGCGAAACGATCCGCGGTACGCGCAACGACAACGCTCCCGACTGGCGCTGGCTGCATGTCGGCGAAATGATGATCTTCATGCTCCTGCCGGCGCTCTACCTCAACTTCTACTGCGGTAACTGGCCGAAGAAGTTCTCAACGCCGGTCAATGTACTGATCCGCACGGCGATCACTTTCGCCGCTGGCGTCGCGCTGATGGTTCTCTACTACAACATCAGCCACCTCGTGCTCGGCACACAAAGGGGAATCTCGCAGCCCGAGCAGTTCCCGAT
>CAIVZW010000627.1 GCA_903910495.1 uncultured beta proteobacterium | reverse complement strand
TCCAGTTCATTCTCCAAGTCCTTCTCGCTCTACGGCGAACGCGTTGGCGCCCTGTCGGTCGTTACGGCGGCGAAGGATGAGTCGGCACGGGTCATGTCCCAAATCAAGCGCGTCATTCGGGCCAACTATTCCAACCCGCCGAGCCACGGCGGCGCGGTGGTTGCCGCAGTGTTGTCGAACCCGGAGTTGTATCAGATGTGGGAAGACGACCTGGCCGGCATGCGCCTGCGCATCCGTGCCATGCGCAGCAGCCTGGTTGAAAAACTGAAGTCCAGAGGTACAGCCCAGGACTTTTCCTTCATCATCAAGCAGCGCGGCATGTTCTCCTACACCGGGCTTTCCGCCGAACAGGTTGCCCGCATGCAAAGTGAATTCGGGGTTTATGCCGTCAGTACCGGACGTATCTGTATTGCTGCGCTGAATACCAGAAACATCGACTACGTCGCTGACGCCATCGCCACCGTTCTTTAAGTCATTCGCGCATTTGAACTGATAACGCCGGGCAACAACCCGGCGTTATCAATTGAAGCGCCCTTCTCCTCAGAGTCTTCCGCTTTGTACTGCGGGGGTCTTGAGCGAACCGCTGATGGAGATAGGTACTCGCGTCTGATTCACCGAGCCGTGCATCTGCAACTCCATCTTGCCACTCAGTTTGAGATCCTTGCTGACTTCGACTGTTCCGGTCGATTGCATCAAGCCGGAATTCAGAATCAGCCCCGGAAACTGATAACCCGTCGGCATCAGCCTGATTCTGCCCGATAACTGTTCAAACCTTGTTTCTCCACCCTGTACCGGCGTTCCGGATCCACGGCGCACCGCTTCGGTCAAGTCAATTCCACGAATGGCCCCGCGGCGCATTGTGAACTCGCCGTCGGCCTCGATAGCTGAAAAAATCGTTGCCCACGAATCAGATGTTGACGAGTAAAGGATTTTTCCAGTCGCTTCACCCGAAAACTGTTGTCCGAGCCCCAGAGCAGCGCCAAATCGCGCCGCGTTGACACGTTCAAACACCAGTTCGCCCGTTACACTCGGCTTTTTATCGGCACGCAAGATAGCCACACCGTTAAGCAAACCGTCAAAAATGCGCAGTTCCATCTTGCTGATGGTAAAAGCCCCGCCTTCAAGACGTCCCTGCACGCTTGCCGAATCGAAAAGGTAGAGCGAATTCAGAGAAGGACTCCAGCCAAGAGCATCCAGGGAAACATCAAGCCCTTGTGCCACAGGTTTAAGCTCAAGTTTCAAACTGCGCTCTGGAGAGTGCATCAACAGGGATTGGAATACACCTGCAGCAGATATCCTGACCTCTCCCTCCATGCCGGAAAACCCAAGTCCGGAAAACGAGACTTCCGCCTGCTCGAAGCTGATATGCTCGAATCCCGCTCTGGCTGTCGGTTTCATCATCGAGACAAAAACAGCAGGCAAGCCTGCAATCAATTCTGCCGGCAGCGTTGCACCATCTAACACTACATCCCGGAAGATTATTTTCGCTGCCATCAGTGAGCCGATTGCTGGCTGCAAACGAATCCCGGCGATGCGAAGTTCGTCTTTTCCGGTTCCTATGCGCACGCCGGTGAGAATCAATCCCGGTTTCGGATAGAGATTGATGCTCATTGCCCCAAGCTTGACGGGGCGCCCGGTGGCCTGCGCAAAAGCAGCTTCGACCTCAGGGATAAAACTGTCGTAGGGAAAGAAATTGACCGCCAGAAACGCCAGGGCAAGAACGCCAGCGAGGCCGGAAATCAGGAATGCTGGCCAGCCCATCGAATCACGATGGCCTCTGCGTATCGGTTTTAATGAAACGGTATCTTCGTCGTTCTGTTTTGTGCCTGGGAATAGCGCCTTGATCCGATCAACAACAGATAGTCCTGGCTGTTTATTCTTCTTTGCTCGTTTCTTCGATTCTTTAAGGTTATCCTCTGCAATGACTGGTGTGGAAGGCTCGACAGGAATTGAGACGGAAGGCATTGGCGCAAGAGAGAATTGCGAAATTGACGAATCGTTTTGCGTTGGGACTGGAAAAACAGAGTGTACGAAAACGCGGTTTTCCTGTGAGGCAGGGACTGAAGTTCCCGAAGCCTCCTTGGCGTCTGCGGAAGTGATCAGATTTATCGCCGCAGCCTTGAACTCCTGAGCAACTTTTTTGCTCTCGTCCCAGAGCGAATCCTGCTCCACCTTCACCTGAATAAAGCCACCCTTTTCCAAGTCGAGTAATGCGTTTTCCGTAAGCTTCTGATTCCCTGTTTTAAGACACAAATCAGCGACAGTAGAATGCCCGTCAACAAGGATCAAAACCATGCGTACATTTCTCTGCACGACCCGCGTTCGCTGATGCATCGCCTCCTCGCCGGAGGTGGTTTTAACGTAGATGAGTTCGGAATCCATTTGCTGGCAATTTGTTGACGAAAGGTTCGTGAGTGACTAGAATGCGCGCTTCGTTGTTCCTCGATAGCTCAGTTGGTAGAGCGCCGGACTGTTAATCCGTAGGTCCCTGGTTCGAGCCCAGGTCGAGGAGCCAGTAAATTCAAGGGGTTGCGAGTATTCGCCGCCCTTTTTTATTGGCCCTTTTAGACGTTTTATTAGACAGTGTCTAATAAAACCGCTAACCGACTGGATTCTCCCATCATAAGTTGGTTTCGCCAAGAGCATTAAAACAGTCCCCCAAGGTCGCCTGAATCCCAGTTCGTGATCACCAGCTCGTGGCTCTCACCGGGGATTGCCTGATTGTTCCCGATACTGTACTTGATGTCCAGTGCAAATATCGTCAGGCCGGCGAACACTTCCCGGATATCTGGATGGTCATTAATGCTGATCATCGCCCTGCCCTTGATGTTTCGCACCAAGCTGGCCATCTCGACATACTGCTCCCATTCAAACGGAACGCCGTAGCCCTCGGTCTGCCAGTACGGCGGATCCATGTAAAAGAAGGTGTGGGCGCGATCGTAGCGGCGCAGGCATTCTTGCCAGGGGAGGTTCTCGACGTTGGTGCCGGAGAGGCGCAGGTGGGCAGCGGACAGGCTCTCCTCGATCCGGCAGAGGTTGATCATCGGCGCGGTGGTGGCCGTGCCGAAATTCTGGCCATCGACCTTGCCGCCAAAGGCGTGATGCTGCAGGTAATAGAAGCGCGCTGCGCGCTGGATATCGGTGAGGGTTTCCGGCTTGGTGTCCTGGTGCCACTTGAAGATCTGCCGGCTGCTGATCGCCCACTTGAACTGCCGGACAAACTCTTCGAGGTGGTTCTGGACAACGCGATACAGGTTCACCAGCTCGCCGTTGATGTCGTTGATGACTTCGGTCTGAGCCGGGATCTGCCGGAGGAAAAACAGGGCCGCTCCGCCACAAAAGACTTCGACATAGCAGTCGTGGGGAGGGAACAGCGGGAGGAGCCGATCGGCAAGACGACGCTTGCCACCGAGCCAGGGGATGATGGGTACGGACATGATGAGCCTTTCGTGAGTGCGGTCTTTCTGGTAGGCTCTGCCCGCCTCGCGAGGCTGGGTAAGCCTTGGCCAATACGCACAGGCTCGTACTGTGTGTTGCGGCGGCCGGCCAGGTGTATCAGCACCTGGTCGGTCGCTTATTTCCTTTTTCAGCAAAAACCGACCCGCACAATCACGCCAGGATCGATTTGTTTGATGCGGCCGGTATCGTGGCCTTGACCTTTTACTGATCGCTGCCGCCAAGGGCAGCACGCCGGCATTCCCGGTAAATTCCTGCGACCTCGACCAGCTTCAAACTGGTGGCGCCGAAATCAACCTCACTTAGTGGCGTCAGTTCCGGGCAGCTGGCCACGATCAGCGGGCTCGGCCCGTCCGGTAAGCGCGGCATTGATGAGCCGCAGGCCGTCAGGAGTGTGCTTGCAATCGCGATAAACAATGTTTTCATGGACAACCCTCTCGGTGGCTTGCTTGATGGTCGTGTTTTTGACCTTGATGCCGGCGATCGCCTTGGCCGTGACGTCGAGGGCGGCCGCACGCGCGACCAGGGCGATGTTGTCTTCCCTCGCCTGCTGCCCTTCGGCTGCGTCCGAGCCGTCGTTGTGGCCTTTGAAGTAGGCGCCAGCCAGGGCGATCAGGACGGCAACGATAATCCATGGATTCGGAATCATTCAGCTCATCCTTTCTAAACCGTGGTGAACGACGTAGATCAGGCCGGCGCTGGCCAGCACGG
>CAIVZW010000626.1 GCA_903910495.1 uncultured beta proteobacterium | reverse complement strand
GGACGGGCAATCTTGATGCCCTTGGTCGTCTCAAGATCCTTGAGCTGGGTTGATTCGTTGTCACGCAGCATCTTGCGTGCACCCTTGGCGGCAGCCATCGACTCTTCAGTCACGATCTTCTGCTGCGCCGGAGTCAGCTTATCCCAGATCTTCTTGTTGACCACGTGCACCATCGAGCTGTAGGTGTAGTTGAGTATCGTCATGTACGGCTGCGTCTCGTAGATCTTCAGGTCGTAGATGGTACCGACCGGGTTTTCCTGACCGTCGACGACGCCTGTCTTCATGGCCATCACCAGTTCGGCAAAAGCAATGGTCACCGCGTTGCCGCCAGAGGCCTCAACAAAAGCCTGGTAGGCAAAGGCCGGCGGGGTACGAATCTTCATGCCCTTGAGGTCGGCCGGAACCAGCACCGGTTTCTTGGAGTTGGTCAGTTGACGGAAGCCCCACTCCCAATCGGAAACATGAACCAGATTCTTCTTCAGCAGTTCAGGCGCAGCCCAGGTCTTGAAGTCGCCATCGATGATCTTGTCGGCCGTGGCGTAATCCTTGAAGGCAAACGGCGTGCTGATCACGTCGTAGAACGGCAGATGCTTGGCCAGTTGATCCTGACCCGACAGGCTCATATCAACGGCACCGATCAGGACCTGCTCGAGCACTTCAGGCGGCGAACCCAGCGCGTTGTTGCCAAACAGCGAGATTTTGACTTCGCCATTGGTTCTTTTCTCAACGTTGGACTTGAATGCCATGGCGGCGATGCCACACGGATGCGTATCCGACGCAAAGTGGCCCAGCTTGAGTTCAACAGCCGAAAATGCACAGGTCGAACCAAAAGCCAGCATCATTGCCAATGATAATTTCCTCATCGTTCCTCTCCCTTTATTTACACCAATCGGAGCACGGCGTGCGATGCAACACATGAACCGTGCGTGCAGTCAAAAACGTCTCCCGGCAATTCGCCAACAGGCGAATTGCCGAGCAGCCAAATTAAAATTGGAGTATATGGCTTACACGAAACATGTCAAGTGACCTGACCGTAGAAATGCCCCTCCCGGGCTCAGTCCGGCGTCCTGACTCAGCTTCTGTCGAACAGCGCGATGGACTCCACGTGTGAGGTATTGGGGAACATATTGACCACTCCCGCGCCGCGCAGGCGATAGCCCTTCTGGGTCACCAGAATCGCCGCGTCACGCGCCAGCGTCGCCGGATTGCACGAGACATAGACGATACGGCGCGGTGAGTCCTCGCCCAGAGCATTCACCAGTTCCACCGCACCTTCGCGTGGCGGGTCGATCAGCATCCTGTCGAAATGGCCGAGCGCCGCCAGCGATTCCGGGGTGGTCTCGAACAGATTGGCTACGGCGTAATCGACCTGCCCGTCCAGCCCATTGGCGGCGGAATTCGCGGCGGCCCGTAGCAGCAGATCGGCACTCCCCTCGATACCCAATACGTGCGCCCCGGAGCGGGCAATCGGCAGGCTGAAATTGCCCAGACCGCAGAACATGTCGGCAATCCGCTCGCCCGGTTGTGGTTCAAGCAGCGCCAGCGCACGGCGAACCAGAACGCGGTTGACGGCATTATTGACCTGGGTAAATTCGGTCGGCGAGAAAAAATGTTCGATGCCAAAATCCGGCAACAGGTAGGACAGTTTCGCACCGTCCAGCGGATAGAAACGATAGGCAGTCGCCGGCCCCTTGGGTTGCAGGTAGAACACCACGTCGTGTCGATCCGCAAAGGCCCTGAGCAGATTTTCATCCGCCGCACTGGGCGGCTCAAGGATACGCAAAACCAGCGCCGTTACGCTCTCGCCGACGGCAAGCTCGATCTGCGGCAGGGCGCTGCTGATCGACAGGGCGGAAACCAGATCGCGCAATGGCAGTAACAGCGCCGAGACATGTGGCGGCAGATTCTCGCACTGGCGCATGTCGGCAACGTAGCTGCTCTTGCGCTCGTGAAACCCGACCAGTGCCCCACCCTTCTTGGGTACCATGCGCACCGACAGGCGCGCGCGCTGGCGATAACCCCATGCCGGCCCGTAAATCGGCGCATACAGTTGTTCGGCCCTGAGCCGGCCCAGATGCCAGAGATTCGCTTCGAGTACCCGCTGCTTGGCGGCGACCTGTGCGGCCGAGTCGAGATGCTGCATGCTGCAGCCGCCACACACCCCGAAATGCGGACACTTTGGGACCACCCGGTCCGGCGAGGCCTTCAGGATGCGTTCCGTGCGCGCCACCTCGAAGCTCGGCTTCTTGCGAAAGCAGACGTACTCGACGCGCTCGCCAGGCAAGGCGCCCTCGACAAAAATCGTTTTGCCCTCAAGCCGGGTGACTCCGCGTGCTTCGTGATCCAGCGATTCAATGATTCCGGTCGGCATGCCACTTCCCTGAGAAATAAGGCGCCATTTTAGCCGTCTATGCCTGATCGGTGAAATGAAGCGTTGAATTCCGTTGAATTCGGTGATTCCGGACAATAGCGCCCGACCAGCATTTGCCGTTTGCTGGCGAAACCCGGACGTTTTTCCACGGCGAAACATGCCGCGCTCAAGGCCTGACGCACACTGCCGGCGACCGACCAGGTAGCGAGCGTGGCCTCGGGCACGGCGCGGCTGGCCAGAGCACGGCACAGCGCCGGCGACCACAATTCGGGATTCCTGGCCGGCGAAAAACCGTCCAGATAGAAGGCATCGACCACCGCATCCAGCTTGGGTAATTCCTCAATGGCATCACCGAAAACAAGCCGGAGGACGACCCGCCCTTGCGCCAATTCAATCCGGTGTTCACCGGCAATCAATGGCGGCCAGTGCCGTCTAAGCTCTTGCGCCAGCAGTTCCAGCTCAGGCCAGGCCACATGAAGCTGCGCCAGATCGTCGGCGGCGAAGGGATGCATTTCAAGTGAAACAAAATGAAGTATCTGGCAACGCGCCGGATCATTCTGCCAGGCCAGCCAGGTGGCCAGAAAGTTGAGTCCGAGACCAAATCCCGTTTCCAGGATGACGAAGCGCTCCCTGCCCTGCCAGCGCTCAGGAAGACCATTGCCAGCGAGAAAGACATGTCGCGCCTGGGCATGCCCACCAGACGCCGAGTAGTAGATGTCGCCGTAGATTTGCGATATGGGCGTGCCGTCGGAATCGCGGGTCAGAGGTGCAGGTTCGAGTCGCGGCAACATGGAGCACTCCTGATCGCAGAAACAGCGTACGACTGAAGCGCGTACTATACACACGGCACACCGGCAGCGCTGGTTTCGCACCCCGACGCCCCCCCCGAAAAGCCCGTCAGACGGTCATTTCAGCCCGACCCCATGGCCAGGGCAAGCCGATAAGTGGAAAACGAAGCGGCATAGGCCAGGGCAAACAGGCACTGCGTGGCGAAGACATATCAGGCCAGCAGGGACAGCGCAGTGGCCAGACTCCAGTTCTGCGCGATCAGGGGCGCCAGGGCCCGCCGTATCGGTACCGCTTGCCGAGAGGGCATACACCGTGCCGGGCGCGCGGGTAGGCGATGGTGCGCGTGGCCATGAGCCATGATGCCAGGAACGGTACAGGCGAAGCTCGAAAGCATCCGGATGAACGAACGGGATCGAGGCTTGTGCAAGATCTTCCGCTATCTGAACGCTCTGAGTCTGTCACCCGTTTCTACTGATTACTGGAATCGCCAGGTAAGTCCTGCACTGGCACTGTGGGTTGTTGTCCGCGGGTCATCATTGCCGGAGGAGCGGACAATTCCGAGTGCAAAGTCAAGGTCCTTACCTGGCGAATAAATGGCGCCGAGTTCCGAAAAGTTGGTGCGCGTCCGGATTCCGCCCGCACGAGCGGATTCAGTTCCCAGATCCAGCGCCAGCTTCCATTGCTCGGCAACATCCCAGACCGGCGCGATTGATGCTCTCGTCGTTGTCGAGTCGGGATTGTTCAGGATATCGCGGTAGCGGTTGCGCCCTGCGCCCAGATTAAGGTGGATGGCACCGAAAGCGAGTTCCTGTGTAACGATCAGGCTCAGGTTAGCCGACGTTTTACCTCGACCCAGACCGGCACTTTCCCGCCCGGCACTGACCGGATACATGATTTCCGGCTTGAGCGCGAAACTGGTTTTACTCTCTTCATTTTCGTAGAAGCGCCATTTGGCGCCGAACGAAGGATTACCGCCGCCACCCGCTTCACTTCCCGTGGCCCCTGAACGGATCCTGGCGTAACTGAATCCGGCAAAGACATCCAAGGTTTCGCTGAGGCCGCGTGTATAGACCGCAGGCCAGCTTTGGGTACGCACGGTTTCACCTGCCTTGTTTGCGCGATCCTGGCTGAAAGAAATCTCCAACTGGTTACCGCCCTGGCCCTGAGTACCGGTATCGTCAGTAATCAGCGGCTGAAAGGCCAGGGCCGGAAGCGCCAGCCCGAGAAATGGCAGCAAAATTTTGGGTGCCGAATGGTATTTGATGTATGTCATGAATTTGTTCTCATAGGAAGAATGCCAGTAACGGAAGCCCTTTATATTGATAATAGCTATCATCTAACGTGGGAATTGTTATCAATAACAAGATATTTTCAAGTCGGTAAGAACAAGGTTTCAGCGCAAAAACCAAAGGGGAAAAACGGTTTTCAAAAAATCCGGGGCAACTCACCCCGGGGCGACGATAATGCACTCATCCCTGCCCTGGCAAGAAGTCCTCCGATGCTTACTGATCCCGCTTTTCTTGGCATTGCCGTCCTTGCCGTGCTCCTCGTGGGCGTTTCCAAATCCGGCTTCGGAGGAGCCATGGGTAGTCTTGCCGTACCGCTGATGTCCCTGCTGATCGCTACGCCAGTGGCCGCCGCCATCCTGCTGCCGATCATGCTGGTGATGGATATGCTCGGCCTGCTGGTCTTCCGCGGCAAGGGCGACATGGCCAATCTGCGCATCATCATTCCCGGCGCGATGATCGGTATTCTACTTGGCACACTCACCTTTCGTCTGGTGGATGCACACCTGATAAAGGGTGTGATCGGCCTCGAAGCCCTGCTCTTCGGACTTGATCGCCTGCGCCAGGCCAGGGCACTTAGCGATCCGTGCCCGCCATCACTCTTCAGAGGGCTGTTCTGGAGCAGCATCTCTGGTTTCACCAGTTTCATCTCCCACGCCGGCGGACCACCCATCCTCCAGTATCTTCTGCCTCAGGGCATGGACCGGGTGCGCATGGTGGGCACCACAGTCATCTATTTCTCCGCAGTCAACTTCGCCAAGCTCGTCCCTTTCGCTTTCCTGGGACTGCTGGACATGTCCAACCTCACTACCTCGGCGCTGCTGCTTCCCGCAGTACCCGTGGGTTACTGGATCGGACTCAGGTTACTCAAGGACCTGCCGCGCTCCCCGTTCAACATTGCCATTGCCATCGCCATGTTCCTCACCGGCCTCAAACTGCTGGCTGATGCATTTCTGTATTAAGCAAGACCAGGTGCCAGATGGTGCCGCTTTCAGAAATGCAGCGGACGTTTGTCGCAGGCCAGCGCGGCTTCGTGCATCACTTCCGACAAGGTCGGGTGGGCGTGGCAAATGCGCGCGAGGTCTTCGCTCGCGGCGCCGAATTCCATCGCCACCACGGCCTCGGAAATCAGCTCCGAGGCATTGGCGCCGATGATGTGCACACCCAGGATACGGTCAGTTGTCGCATCGGCCAGCATCTTGACAAAGCCTGTCGTCTCGCCCATGCCCAAGGCACGGCCATTGGCGGCGAAGGGAATTTTGCCCAGCTTGTAGGCGACGCCATCGGCTTTGAGCTGTTGCTCGGTCTTGCCGACCCAGGCGATTTCCGGGCTGGTGTAGAGCACCCAGGGAATGGTGTCGAAGTTGCAGTGCCCGGACTGACCGGCCATCAACTCGGCGACCATGACCGCCTCTTCCATCGCCTTGTGTGCCAGCATCGGACCGGAAACGACATCGCCAACGGCCCACACACCGGGCAGGTTGGTCCGGCAATGAGCATCGACGTCAATGCGGCCGCGCTCGTCGAGGCGCAGACCGACGACTTCGGCATTCAGGCCGTCGGTGTTGGGGATGCGCCCTACCGAGACGATCAGGCGATCAGCTTCCAGCTTTTGTGCCTGTCCATTCTTGTCGACATAGGCAATCGACACGCCTTTCTTCGAGGACTTGACCTCGCCGATGGTTACTCCAAGCTGAATATTCAACCCCTGCCTGGCGAAAACCTTGGCCGCCTCTTTAGCGACATCAACGTCGGCGACCGAGAGGAATTCCGGCAGGGCTTCGAGGAGGGTCACTTCTGAACCGAGGCGACGCCAGACACTGCCCATCTCCAGACCGATCACGCCGGCGCCGATGATGGCCAGCTTCTTCGGCACGGCATCAATATCGAGGGCGCCTTCGTTGTCACAGACGAGTTTGTTGTCAACCGGCACACCCGGAAGGTGGCGCGCTCTCGAACCGGTGGCAATGATGACCTGTTTGGCCATGACCACCTCGTCACCCACCTTGACTTGCCAGCCGCCTTCACTGTGCGCGACAAAAGCACCATGGCCATTGAGCAGCACCACCTTGTTCTTCTTGAACAGTCCCTTGATACCGCCGGTCAGTTGATCAACGATGGTACTCTTGCGGGCTATCATCGTCGGCACATCGATCTTCGGATCACTGACACTAATGCCCTGCAAGGCGAAACTGTGGCCGGCTTCGGCAAAGAGATGCGAGGTGTGCAGCAGCGCCTTGGACGGAATGCAACCGACGTTCAGGCAGGTACCGCCAAGGCGCGGTTCCCCCTTCGGGTCGGCGTAAGGATTTGATTCACAGCAGGCGACCGAAAAACCGAGCTGGGCGGCGCGGATGGCCGCGACATAGCCACCAGGACCACCACCGATAACGAGTACATCAAATTGTTTCGACATTTATATAAGCCTCTTTAGACATGCCCCGAAGGTAATCCCCTTGGGGGACGGAGCGCACAGAGGCACAGAGAATTCAAAAAACTCCGTGCTCTCTGTTTCTCCGTGATCTCTGTGCTGAATGCGGTAAATTGTTGATCAAACCCCAAGCAGCAATCGCGCCGGATCTTCGAGCGCCTCCTTCATCATCACCAGTCCGAGCACGGCTTCACGGCCGTCGATGATGCGGTGGTCATAGGACATGGCCAGATAGTTGATCGGGCGAACCACAACCTGTCCGTCTTCAACAACGGCACGATCCTTGGTGGCATGAATGCCGAGGATCGCCGACTGCGGCGGGTTGATGATCGGCGTCGACAGCATCGAACCGAACACGCCGCCGTTGGAAATGGAGAAGGTGCCGCCGGTCAGGTCTTCCATCGACAGTTTGCCGTCTTTGGCTTTCTGGCCGAATTCACCGATCTTTTTCTCGATGTCGGCAATGCTCATCTGATCCGCATCGCGCAGGATCGGCACCACCAGGCCGCGCGGACTGCCCACGGCCACTCCGATGTCGATGTAGCCATGATAGACAATGTCGGTTCCGTCGACCGAGGCATTGATGATCGGGAACTTCTGCAGGGCAGCAACAGCGGCCTTGACGAAGAAGCCCATGAATCCGAGACGCACCCCGTGAGCCTTTTCAAACTTCTCGCCATACTGCTTGCGCAGGGCCATCACCGGCGCCATGTTCACTTCATTGAAGGTGGTCAGGATGGCGTTGGTCGATTGCGACTGAACCAGTCGCTCGGCCACACGGGCACGCAGACGCGACATCGGCACGCGCTGCTCCGGACGATCAGCGAGCGAGAGCGATACGGTCGGCGCCGGTGCCAGTTCAATCGACGGTCTTGATGCTGATGCTGGCAGTGCAGATGCAGGTGCAGCAGCCACTACCTTGTGCGCTGCCGCCAAGGCATCTTCCTTGGTGATGCGACCGCCACGACCGCTACCTGTTACCGCGGCGACAGAAACGCCCTTTTCATCGAGGATCTTGCGCGCCGCCGGCAGGGCCATGCCGGCGGCTGATGCGGCTGGCGCAGCCTTGGCTTGCGGAGCGGGGGCAGGCGGCGGTGGCAGCGAGGGCTTCTCCCTGGCTGCTGAAACAGTCGAAGCTACCGTGGCCTCGGCTTCGCTATCGATGCGGGCAATCAGTTCGCCAGCGCTGACCGTGTCGCCGTTGTTCCTGAGAATTTCAATCAGTACGCCGTGGCCGGGTGCGGGCAGTTCAAGAACAACCTTGTCGGTTTCGATATCGATCAGGTTCTCGTCTCTCGAAACGGACTCGCCGACCTTTTTA
Source organism: uncultured beta proteobacterium (assembly GCA_903910495.1). The sequence goes on along the minus strand of CAIVZW010000626.1, from coordinate 12,399 downwards.
TGCCAGGACACCAGGGTCGCCTCGGCGACGGATTCTGACAGTTGCGGAACATTGACGTCGATGATCATGTATCACTCCGATTTAAGCCAGTTTGTACTGTCCGATTTCGCCCAGGGCGGACTCGATCAGCGCTTTTTGTTGTGCATTGTGTTTGCTGTAATAGCCAACCGCCGGGGAAGCGGATGCCGGACGTGACACCAGCAACAAACTCTGTTTGTTGTTGAACGAGCGATCCAGATGCTGACGCGAAGCGATCCAGTACCAGGCACCCTGGTTACGCGGCTCTTCCTGACACCAGACAATCTCGGTGGCCTTCGGATACTTCGCCATCTCGCCCTGGAAAGAGTCCTGCGGGAAAGGATAGAACTGCTCAAGCCGGGCAATGGCGATGTGGGTGATATTTTTCGCGCGCCGCGCGGCAATGAGATCGTAATAGACCTTGCCGGAACAGAAGATGACGCGCGTCACTTTCTTGCCGTCGATCGGATCGACTTCGCCGATCACCGGCTGGAAATGACCTTTGGATATTTCGTCCATGGTCGAGACGGCATCCTTGTGCCGCAGCAGCGACTTCGGAGTGAACACGATCAGCGGCTTGCGCTGTTTACGAATGGCCTGGCGACGCAACATGTGGAAAACCTGCGCCGGCGTCGAGGGCTGACAGACTTCCATGTTCCTCTCGGCGCACAACTGCATGAAACGCTCGATACGCGCCGAGGAGTGCTCCGGTCCCTGACCCTCGTAACCATGGGGCAGCAGCAGGACGAGGCCGCAGGCACGACCCCACTTGGTTTCGCCCGAAGCGATGAACTGATCGATGACCACCTGCGCGCAATTGACGAAGTCGCCGAACTGGGCTTCCCAGACCACGAGTTCGTATGGATTCGAGGTGGCGTAGCCGTATTCGAAGGCCAGCACCGCCTCTTCGGAGAGAACGGAGTCAAAGCACTGGAAGCTGGCCTGTTTTTCCTGCAGATTGGCCAGCGGATAATAGGTGCCTTCGTCCCAGTGCTCGCGTTTCTGATCGTGCAGCGCGGCGTGACGGTGAAAGAAAGTGCTGCGTCCGACGTCCTCACCGGAGATGCGTATGCCATAACTGGAGACGAGCAGCGAGGCGTAGGCGAGGTTCTCGGCCATTCCCCAGTCGAAGGGAACGCTGCCCTGCCCCATCAGACGACGGTCATCGATGATTTTCTTGACCCGGTTGTGCAGGGTGAAAGTCTCGGGAATCGCCGTCAGCCGCTCGGAGAGCCGTTTGATCTCCTTGACCGGAACAGTCGTGTCGCAGTTCTCGATGTAATCCTTGTTCAGGTAGGGCGTCCAGTCAATCATCAAGGGATTGGTGTAACCCGCAATCACCGGGTTGTACAACAACTCGCCGCGATCGAGATGGTCCCGGTAACTCTGGATCATGTCCTCCGGACCGTCGCCCGGCAGCACACCTTCGGCCACCAGTTTGTCGGCGTAGATCTTGCGCGTTCCCGGATGCGCGGCGATCCGCTTGTACATCAGCGGCTGCGTGACCATCGGCTCGTCCTGCTCGTTATGGCCGAGTTTGCGGAAACAGACAATGTCGATGACGACGTCTTTCCTGAACTCCTGACGGTACTCAATGGCCAGGCGGGTCACCAGAGCCACCGCTTCGGGGTCATCACCATTGACGTGGAAGATGGGTGCATTGGCCATCTTGAAGATGTCAGTGCAGTAGATTGTCGAGCGCGAATCGCGCGGATCGGAGGTGGTAAAACCGATCTGATTGTTAACCACGATATGCACCGTACCGCCAGTACCATAACCACGGGTCTGTGCAAAGTTGAGCATTTCCTGATTCACGCCCTGGCCGGCCACCGCGGCATCACCGTGAACCAGAACCGGCAGAACCTTTTCCTGCGACCCTTCACCGCGACGATGCTGACGTGAATAGACCGAGCCGACGACCACCGGATTGACGATCTCAAGGTGTGACGGATTGAAGGCCAGCGATAGCTGGCACGGGCCACCGGGCGTTGACACGGAAGACGAGTAACCGAGGTGGTACTTGACGTCGCCGGAGGACAGGTCCTGCGACTTCTTGCCTTCAAACTCGTCGAACAGCATCGCCGGCTCCTTGCCCAGCGTGTTGACCAGGACGTTAAGGCGGCCACGATGCGCCATGCCGACAACGATGTCGTCAACACCGGAACCTCCGGCGACCCGAAGCAGTTCGTCCAGCGAAACGATCAGGGATTCGCCGCCCTCGAGCGAGAAACGTTTCTGACCGACGTAGCGGGTATGCAAATAACGTTCGAGGGTCTCAGCCGCAGTCAGGCGCTCGAGGAAACGCAGCTTCTGGGCTGCGGTATAGGTCCCCTTGGCACGAATCGGTTCGAGACGCGCCTGCAACCAGCGACGTTCGGCGGTACTGTTGATATACATGTACTCCATGCCGATCGAGCCGCAATAGGTTTCCTTGAGGGCATCGAAAATCTGCCCGAAGGTGGCATGCCCGGAGACCCCCTTGAATGAGCCCGCATTGAACGGTGTGTTGATATCGGCATCGGTCAGACCGTAGTAGGCAGGCTCCAGTTCGTGAATTTCCGGACGCGTCTGCCGCTTGAGCGGATCGAGATTGGCCCAGCGCGCGCCCTGAGTGCGGTAGGCGCTGATCAGTTGCAGAACACTGACCTGCTTCTTGTCATCAACCGGCATGGAGGCCGCTGCGCGATAGCCACCTCTCTTGGCCTGCTCGGCAAAGGCATGGACAATCTGCAGGTGCGGGACATCGCGAGCTACGGCGCCGGGCAATTGCGCCAGCCGGTCGAAATAATCCCGCCATTCGCCAGGAACCGAAGCCGGATTATCGAGGTAATTTTCGTAGAGATCCTCTACGAAGGGGGCATTGCCGCCGAAGAGGTGAGACGTTCCGAACAACTGATTCATCATGGCTTTACCTGTGGTCAGGGTTTCTTTGGCTGGGGTCGAAAAGTTGGCCAAAAAATGTGTGCGCCAACGACAAAAGAAAGGTGGCGGGTTTCTCCCGCCACCTTTGTCTTCTGCTTAACGCTTGTCGAGCGGCGGAACGTTGCGTGCAGGCGCACCGACATAAAGCTGACGCGGGCGACCGATCTTGCACTCCGGATCGGAAATCATTTCCTCCCACTGCGCCATCCAGCCAACCGTTCGTGCCAGCCCGAAGATGCAGGTAAACATCGAGGTCGGGATGCCGATGGCTTTCTGCACGATGCCGGAGTAGAAATCAACGTTCGGATAGAGTTTCTTCTCGATGAAGTAATCGTCTTCCAGCGCGATCTTTTCCAGTTCCATGGCCAGTTTGAACAGACGATCATTCTCCAGCCCCTGTTCCTGAAGCACATCGGCGCAAATATTGCGCATCAGTTTGGCGCGCGGATCGAAGTTTTTGTAGACGCGGTGACCAAAACCCATCAGTTTGAACGAGTCGTTCTTATCCTTGGCACGCTTGATGTACTCGGGAACGCGCGATACATCGCCGATTTCTTCGAGCATCTTCAGGCAAGCTTCGTTGGCGCCACCATGCGCCGGGCCCCACAGACAACCCATGCCTGCCGAAATACAGGCATAGGGATTGGCGCCGGACGAACCGGCCAGACGGACAGTCGAAGTTGAGGCGTTCTGTTCATGGTCGGCATGCAAAGTGAAAATGGTATCAAGGGCATGCACCAGGACCGGGTTCGGCTCGTATTTCTCACAGGGATTACCGAACATCATGTGCATGAAATTGGCGGTATAACTGAGATCGTTGCGCGGATACATGAAGGGTTCGCCCATCGAGTACTTATAAGCCAGCGCTACGATGGTCGGCAGTTTGGCCACGATACGGTTAAAGCTGATGTTGCGGTGCGCCGCATCGGAGAAGTCTTCAGCCTCATGATAGAACGCTGACAGGGCCCCGACCACACCGACCATCACCGCCATCGGATGGGCGTCACGACGGAATCCCTGATAGAACTTCGCCATCTGCTCGTGCACCATGGTGTGCTTCTTGATGATGCCTTCAAATTCAGCCTTCTCTTTGGTGTTCGGCAGTTCCCCGTGCTTCAGCAGATAGGCCACGTCAAGAAAGTTGCACTTCTCCGCCAACTGCTCGATCGGGTAGCCGCGGTAGAGCAACTCCCCTTTTTCACCATCGACATAGGTGATTGTCGACCGGCAGGAAGCCGTGGACAAAAAACCGGAGTCGTAGGCAAACATGCCGGCATTGGCACCCAGGGCACGAATGTCGATGCATTCGTTGCCGAGAACCGGGGTCATGATCGTCAACTCAATGGGGGCGTGCCCCTCGATAGTCAGTATTGCCTTGCGTTCGGTTGCCATATAAATCTCCAGTCCAGGGTTTAAGTCACACGATCAACCAGAAGTTCCAATACTAGGACACTTCTCTTACTTTATTCTTACATTCCGCAGCATGGCGACGACTTCGGCCTGCAACGAATCCGCACACTCGCGCTTGCCGGTGATCAAAGGCCAGAGTTCCAGATCTTCCATATCCGCCAGTTTGACGAATGCAGTCGCCTGCTCTGGCGTCAGGCTTGAGAAACTCTTCTCAAGAAAGCCTCCGAGCAACAAATCCATCTCCAGCAGTGCGCGGTGCGTACAGCGCCAGCGCAAACGGTTCATTTCTGCGCTCGCTTCCATCAGATCGCCGGCAGAGCTAATCTGATCGTCATCAGATCCGGATTTTTCGGGTGTTTATTCCTGTGAGTCATTTCTGCCATGAACACTATCCCTGTTGTTGTTCGAACAAAAACATGGCCGCTTCGACTGGCTTGAGCGCGTAAAGTTCAAGCGGCCAGAGCGCGAACCATTTTTCAATGAAATACGCCTTCCAACTTACTACCCCAGTTCATTGTGGTAGTGGAAATTCTGCGTTGAATAATAGCCTCGACGCCATTCCACCGGCTTGTCGGCGTAAGTAAATGTGACCCGCTCGACCAGCAGCAAGGGACTTCCCTCGGCCACCTGCAGCAATTCCGAACTCACTCTGTCGGCAGACACAGCGCGCAGACGCTCATCTGCACGAATCATGCGAACCCCATAACGACTTTCGAACAGGCTGTAAAGAGAGCTTATGCCTGACTTGAGAATGTCCAGTGTCAGATCGGGAAACAATTCTCCCGGAAGATAGATCTCATCAAAAACAGCCGGCTCATTACCAAAGCGCAACAGTCGGCGAACGATAATGATCGGCGCTCCCGGTTCAAGAGCGAGGGTACGGGCAACATCAGGTCCCGCCTTTGCCCGCCAGCATTCCAGAGGGATACTTTTCGAGGCTTGAAGTTCGCCTTCGTTGGCCGCAAGACGAAGGAAACGGAAGAATGAACGCGGATCATCGTGCGTGGCGACGAAGGTGCCCTTGCCCTGACGGCGCACGAGAAGATTCTCGGCGGCCATCTCGTCGACCGCCTTGCGCACGGTACCCTGACTCACGCCAAAGCGAATCGCCAGTTCTGATTCACTGGGAATAACATCACCCGGACCCCACTCACCGGATTCAAGGCTGCGCGTTATCAGCCCTATGATCTGCCGATAAAGCGGACTGAAAGTCGGCGAATGGATAGTTGCTGGTTTGTTCATTAGATGGATTTCAGCACATTTTTATCGGTTCGTCCATCCTGTTATAAATATCTTATATAAGACATAAGTCAATTGAAATCGGTAATTGACACTACCAGATATTCGCTCTTATGATTCCGGGCTGTCATTACTCGCCTCAAACAAACCCGATTTCAACAATTCAAGAGACGTTCTCTGATTTTTTTATCGTTATCCACAGGAGCCACACCATGTCCAAAGCCCCAATTCGCGTTGCCGTAACAGGCGCTGCCGGCCAGATCGGTTATAGTCTGCTTTTCCGTATTGCCTCCGGCGAAATGCTCGGCAAAGAGCAACCGGTCATTCTTCAATTGCTTGACCTGCCGCAAGCCCAGAAGGCATGTCAGGGGGTCATGATGGAACTTGACGACTGCGCCTTCCCGCTGCTCGCCGGCATGCTCACTACGGATGATCCCAACGTCGCGTTCAAGGATGCCGATATCTGCCTGCTGGTTGGCGCCCGTCCCCGCGGCCCCGGCATGGAGCGTGCCGACCTGCTGACCGCCAACGGTGCCATCTTCACCGTTCAGGGCAAAGCCATCGCCGAGAACGCCAAGGAAGATGTCAAGGTCCTGGTTGTCGGCAACCCGGCCAACACCAATGCCTACATCGCCCGTTCCGCCGCGATCAAGGTTGGGCGCACCAATCCGGCCAATTACCATGGCATGATCCGACTCGATCACAACCGCGCGTTGTCGATGGCCGCCGCCAAAGCCGGTCGCCCGGTATCCAGCCTGAAGAAAATGACCGTCTGGGGCAACCATAGCCCGTCCATGTACGCCGATTACCGTAACTGCACGTCCAATGGCGACAGCATCAAGGCACTGATCAACGATCCGGTGTGGAATAACGATGTATTCCTGCCGACTGTCGGCAAGCGCGGCGCGGCCATCATCGAAGCACGCGGTCTATCTTCCGCGGCTTCTGCGGCCAATGCCGCCATCGGTCACGTTCGTGACTGGGTTAACGGTTCCGACGACTGGGTCACCATGGGTGTGCCGAGCGATGGTTCCTACGGTATCCCAGCCGGAATCGTGTTCGGTTTCCCCTGCGAATGCAAAGGGGGTTCCTACAAGATCATCCAGGGCATCGAAATCGACGCCTACTCGCAAGAGAAAATCAGCAAAACGCTCAAGGAACTGACCGACGAGGCTGATGCAGTCAAGAGCATGCTCTAGGCAGAGATCCATTTCTCTACGAAGCCGCAGCAAGCCTGCGGCTTTTTTTCACCCGGCATTTCATATGCCTGTTCAGTACGTACAAAGCATGTATTTCACTATTGACAAGGGAACCCACTAGCGCAAGGGAGGCGCACTCGATTCGCGCACGATCAGTTCGGGCGCGTAGATGGATTCGCGACTTGGCAGGCCTGGATCGGCCAGACGCGATTGCAGGTAATCGATGGCATTATTGGCCATCCTGACGTAGTCTGGTCTCAGGGTGGTCAGCGTAGGCACCATCAGGCCGGCAAGCTGGATATCGTCAATGCCAACCAGGGACATGTCGCCGGGCACGCTCAGGCCCAGCTTGTGCAAGCCCGCGACCAGACCGATCGCCAGAATGTCATTCATGGCGATGACTGCTGTAGGTCGCCGATGAAACTGCAACAATTGGACTGATACACGTTGGCCGAAATAAGCCAGTCTTGAGTCACCACCCTGGTCAGATGCAGAATCACTGTCCTTGCTGATGATCATCGGCGCACCCAGTCCGTGCCGTTCCATGGCCTTCGCATAGCCGCTCATCCGGGCAATACGACTGGCTGATAGTAACGGGGGAGTGACATAGGCAATGGAACGATGCCCGAGTGAAACCAGATGGTCGACGGCCATGGAGGTCGCCAGTGCATTGTCAATGGTCGCCACATCGACCCCCTCCATTTTCAGTTCGGAAGAGCGCAAATCGAACAGGACAAAGGCAACGCCGCGCCGCACATATTCAAGCATGACCAGAGGATTTCTGAGTTCTGTCGTCACAATGATGCCGCGCACCCCATATCTGACCAGTTCGTCGATAAACGCCTTTTCGCGCTCTGCATCCCGGTGCCCGTTACCCAACACGGGTCTGAACCCGCAGCGTTGTGCAGCATCATCCAGGGCCAGCGCCAACTCTCCGTGATAGGGACTGACGATACTCGGCATCAGCAAACCCAGCATAGGCGTGTAGCCCGTTTTCAGTTGCCTGGCGACAGTACTGGGCGAATAGTTCAGCGTCTCGATACTTTTCCGGATGCGTTCCAGCGTATCGAAGCGCAAGTGCTTGTGCCGATCATTCAGGTAGTTCGAAACACTTGACGTAGAAACACCTGCTGCTTTAGCAACATCTTGAATGGTGACTCTATGCTTCCTGAATCCAGGCATCTTGGCGCCCTGAAGAAGTGGCTTTGAGCGGTAATGCATGTCAAGTCCGCCATCATTCCATGATTCGGTCCCTGACGCCAGAATCCTGGAGAAATGATCAGTTAAAACCATCCGGCACAGTCGCGGTAAAATGCAGGTATTGAAATCAACACGGACATGCCCCATGCGACACCCCAGCAAGGTTCTTTTTCCTGGTGAAAAACCCTTTCCCATTCTACCCGCTGTAGACCACTACGCCGGCTCGGAAAAACTGATGAAGAAGGCCCTGCAACTGCAGAACGACATGGGGCCGGTTTTTGACCTCACCTGCGATTGCGAGGACGGCGCACATGCCGGCGCCGAACGCGAACACGCCGAGATGGTCTGCGCCATCATCATGAGTGATGACAACCGTCACGGCCGCGTTGCTGCACGCATCCACGACATCGCCCACGCCAACTGGCAGCAGGATCTCGACATACTCGTGAGTCTTGCCGGCAGCCGCCTGCCTTTTATAACCCTGCCCAAACCGCGCGGCGCCGACGACGTGCGCATCCAGATTACTGCGCTGCGCAAGGCCGAAGCGGCGGCCGGTCTGAACCGGCAGATCCCGGTGCACGTACTGGTCGAGACGCATGGCGCACTGCGTGAAGCATGGCAAATCGCCGCCTTGCCAGGTGTCGAATCGCTCGACTTTGGACTGATGGATTTTGTCTCCGGCCATCATGGCGCGATTCCCGGTTCGGCCATGAAAAGTCCCGGGCAGTTTGAACATCCACTGGTTGCCCGTGCCAAGTGTGAGATCACGGCGGCGGCACTGGCTAACGGCGTCGTTCCGACACACAACGTCACCACGGAGCTCAAGAATCTCGACGTGATCCGCGACGACGCCCGACGTGCGCGCAACGAATTCGGCTATCTGCGCATGTGGAGCATCCACCCGAACCAGATCATGCCGATCGTCGAAGCCATGCGCCCTGATTTCTCCGAAGTCGAAACGGCAAGCGTCATCCTGATCGCTGCACAGGACAAGGACTGGGCGCCCATTGCGCACGAAGGACGTCTGCACGACCGCGCTTCGTACCGCTATTTCTGGGAACTGCTGGCGCGCGCACAGACCACGGGCATGCAGCTTCCGGCCGCTGCCCGGCAGCGCTTCTTTGCCTGAGCTGATGAACCTTCCGGCATTAACGCAGGCTCTGCTGAAATTCCGCGACGAGCGGGACTGGGCGCAGTTTCATACCCTGCGCAACCTGATCGTCTCACTCAATCTGGAAGCGGCAGAACTGCTTGAAATCACGCAATGGAAAAGTGACGAGGAGATGGCCGCTCTGCTGGGTGAGGCGAATATGCATGAATCACTGCGTGACGAATGCGCCGACGTGCTGCTCTATCTGCTGCTCATCGCCGATAAGGCGGGTATCGATCTGGAAGACGCGGCCCGCAGCAAGCTCGAAAAGAACGCCGCAAAGTACCCGGTAGAGAAAAGCTACGGTTCGAGTCGCAAGTACACGCAACTCGACAGGAACGCAGAAGACTGAGCGATCAGGCTACCTGCTGCTCCAATGTGTGACCCGCACCGGCATCAAGCGCGAGCACATCGACCAGATAGGGCATTATTCCGACAAGCGTGTCGTGCAGGATCCATGGCGGGTTGAGAATGAACATGCCGCTGCCATGCATGCCAAAACCGTCCTTGGCCGGCTCTTTGACGCGCAGTGCCACATGCAGCCAGCTTTTGGCTGGAAGACGCTTGAGGCGCGACGGTAACTCATGGGCATCAAGGCGGGTCAGTTGCGGGTACCACAAAGCATAGGTTCCACCGGGGAAACGTGTCAATGACTCCTTCAAGGCATGAAACACTCGCTCGTAGTCCTGTTTTTCTTCGTAGGATGGGTCGATAAGGACAAGAGCTCTACGCGGTGGCGGCGGCAGCAAGGCCTTGAGTCCGGCAAAGCCGTCCGTTGACTCGACAATGACTTGTTTCCCGGCATCCTGAAAAGTTTCATGCAACAGCCGAGCATCCTTGCTGTGCAGTTCAAAGAGGCGCAGACGATCCTGCTCGCGCATCGTCCACAGCGCAAAATACGGTGAGCCGGGATAGTTCTGCAGGCGACGATCCGGATTCATCCTGCGCACCAGCGCCACGTAGTCGGCCAGCGCCGCCGGCAAATCATTGCGTGCCCACAAACGACCGATACCGTCCTTGTACTCCGCCAGCTTGACTGCATAGCCCGAGTCCAGAGAATAAGCACCTGCACCGGCGTGGGTATCGATGACCCAGAACGGACTGTCCTTCTGACCGAGATAACGGATCAGCTGGACAAGAACGAGATGTTTGAGAACGTCGGCGTGGTTGCCGGCGTGAAAAGCGTGGCGATAGCTAAGCATGGACGAAGACTGACTACAATATTCATGCACGTACGATGAATGTGACGAAGAATGCGATTGAATGGCGGGCAACAAGCCCGACAATCAAGCAGGCAAACACCGGTCATTCAGCAACAACAATAAGCCCAGAAGTAATCCAGTACGTTTCGTTCAGTTGCCGGCATTCGCCGGATCAGCATCTGCCGAGGCCGCCGTATCAGACGACGCGGGAGCATCATCGCTATCTGCCGGTTTCTTCTCGGCGAGTTTACGCAGGCGCTTTTCTTCCTGCTTTCTCTTTTTTTCCAGATCTCTCTGACGCTTTTCAAACGAATAATTTGGTTTTGCCAAAACAGTATCCCTGCTCGGCACAGGTGCCGAATGAAGCCCTACAGTCTATTAAAATACATAAAAAAGCGCCAAGTCCCGAAGCTGGAACTTACAAGCACCGACTGACCCGACGCTCGCATAACTCAATCAGTAGCGATTACCGCCCGGAGGACCGCTACGGCCGCCGCCACCACCAGGGCCACGGCCACCACCACCGCCGCCGCCACCACCCGGGCCACGACGCTGCCCGCCAAAGCCACCACCGCCACCACTACGCGGTTCCTGGGGACGGGCTTCGTTGACAGTCAAGGCCCGGCCGTCGATGCTCTTGCCGTTCAATGCAGTAATTGCCGCCTGCGCCTCTTGATCGGAACCCATTTCGACAAAGCCGAAGCCCTTCGAACGTTGCGTTTCACGGTCGGTGATAACCTGAGCCGAAGTCACCGCACCGTGCGCGGCAAACATCTGCTCCAGATCGTTCTTGTTGATGTCGTAGCTTAGATTGCCGACGTATAGCTTCGTGCCCAATTGAGCCTCCAGGGAAAAAACGTTGAGAAAACTGCTTTGCAACAATAGCAAGGCCGGACGCCGGAGTCTAATAAATAAATTTTCGGTAAAAAACAGGGGCTAAGCCGGTAACGCGATTTTATTGTCGGAGCTGTACTGATAATCGTGAAAAATGTGCTCGGCACTGAGCAACTGGTAGCTGCCGTCTTCGAGTCTGCGTGTCGTATCCTTGAGCCGGTAAGTATAGTGGCCGCAGGTCCACAAATTGAAGTTGCGCATCTGGGTGCACAGACAGGTCTTGTCCCTTACTGAGAGTCGTTTCACCCCTGGATTTGCCTCCAACTCGCGGTTGTAGGATGTGACGTAAGAACAACTCCCGTTGGCATCAAGCAAGTAACCGTACGCCTCACAATTGGGGCGAATGCCATCACCGATCGCCGGGCTCTTGCTCAGCATGCGCATCGGGTAACCGGTTGGCGAAATCTGGTTGACCTCGATCTGGTCTTCACTGGCCTTGAAATATTCCTGCTGCACGTCTTCCGGCAACCCACATTCTTTGGCCACGGTAAAGCGTGTCGCCACCTGAACCGCCGCTGCACCATTCTCAAGGAAGGCGACGGCATCACTACCGGTAAATATCCCGCCCGCAGGAATCAGGGGAATATTGAGTTTTTCGGCATGCAACCAAGCTCTGATTTCGGCAACGATGGTTGTCAGATCATAATTGGCCCAATCCATACCGAAACCCAGGTGACCGCCAGCCAGCGGACCTTCGACCACCACATAGTCCGGCAAACGATTACTGCGCACCGTCTTGCGAATGAAAAGTTGCAGGGCGCGCAGTGAGGAAACGATGACACCCAGCATGGCATCGCGAAATCGGGGATGATCCTCGATCAACGAAAACGAACCCAGATGCAAACCGGCGGCCAAGGTAATACCATCGATACCGGCATCGAGTGCGGCACGCATGCGAACACGCAAGGTTTCTTTCGGCGCATTCATGGTCAGCTTTTCCATGCAGTTCACAAAGATGAGGCCGGCACCTCGCTTGGCCTCCATCGTCCTGCCGACGTGCAACTTTGTAGCTTCAGCCAGTTGACCGAGATCGAACTTCACAATCGACTTGTCGATATTGGCCACGTTGAACTTGAACTGCTTGAGCTTATCCTTGACAAACTTGGTGTTGAATCGACGATCGGCCACCGTATTGACCATGGCATCGGAAATATGCCCTATCCCG
>CAIVZW010000625.1 GCA_903910495.1 uncultured beta proteobacterium | reverse complement strand
GCCCAACTTGCCAAGCGGCTTGAAGGCGCTCAAATCACACTCCTGGACAAACGCAAAGAGCATCTGTATCAACCGGGCTTTACGCTCGTTGCCGCCGGTCTCAAACCGCAAAACTATACTGTTTCGACCACCGCCGAATACGTTCCTGCCGGCGTAAAGTGGATTGAAGAGGCCGTTACGGAATTCGACCCCGCCGGCAACAAAGTGGTTACCGAGTCAGGCCAGTCGATTGCATATGACTTTCTTGTTGTCGCCACCGGATTGCGACTGGACTATGGAGCAATCGAAGGAATGGACCTCAATCTGATCGGGAAAAATGGTATCGGTAGCGTCTATGCCGGCCCGGTTTATGCGGCAATGACCTGGAAAACCATGTCTGATTTCGCCGACAAGGGGGGCGTAGGCGTCTTCTGCCGACCGAAAACCGAGATGAAATGCGCCGGTGCTCCGATCAAGTACACCTTTATCACCGATGATTATCTGCGCCGTCGCGGCAACCGCGGCAAGGCTGAATTGATTTACGCGGCCCACAACAAGGTGTTGTTCAGCGTGCCCATCGTCTCGGAAAAAATCCGCATGCTGTATCAGGATCGTAAAGTTAAAGTGAATTACGATCATGTACTGAGTGCCATTGATCCTGGCAAGCGAATTGCCACCTTTGTCACGCCAACGGGGAAAGCCGAAACCAGCTACGACTTCATTAACGTTATTCCTCCGATGCGTGCGCCGGAGGCTGTGCGGAACAGTCCACTACGCTGGCAGGAAGGCCCCTTTGCCGGCGATGGATGGATGGAAGTGGATAAAGGCACGCTACGACATAAACGTTTCGCCAATGTTTTTGGGGTCGGTGATGTCGCCGGCGTTCCCAAGGGGAAAACAGCGGCCAGTGTAAAATGGCAGGTGCCTGTCGCGGTTGAGCATCTTATCGCCAGTCTTGAAGGCAAAACATCCAGCCTGATTTATACCGGCTATACCTCCTGCCCGCTCATTACCCGGCTGGGCCGGGCCATGCTTGTCGAGTTCGATTACCAGGACAATCTCGTTCCCTCTTTCCCCGGCGTTATCGCACCGTTGGAAGAACTCTGGATTACCTGGGTCATGAAGACCATCGCGCTGAAGCCAACCTACATCGCCATGCTGCGTGGCGACGCTTGAGGAGATAACCAATGAAAGAGCTTGATCCGCTGGTTTTATATTCTGTTCTGATCGAAATGATGGGCCCCTTCATCTTCTGGGGACTCCTACTTACCGCAGCATTCGGACTTTGGGGGTTCTGCCAGGTACTTATCCGTGAACGCGGATTCTCCAGCAAACGACTCGTCCGCGCCGAAATTCTCGGCCTGTTTGGCGGCGTCGGTGCGCTGGTGCTCATGGCATATGTGACCGTATCCGGTTTCACCGATGCCGGCGGCCCAGTCGACTGGCTGCTGGTCGGCCTGATATGGGGTTGCGGACTGGCCGGAACGACGATTCTGAGCTATGCCATCCTAGGGCTCCTGGAAACACGAAGCACCCGGCACAGCAACTCTTTTTGACTCTTTCAACAACGGTTCTGCCCGCCTGTGCAAGGCAGAACGGGGGCGCTCCAGTCCCCCTGCCGTAACTGGTTAACAGTCGAACAGCACATCAAGGTCAGCCGCAAGACCCTACTGGAATTACTTGGCAATGCCTCCGGGGTAGCACAGCCCACCGGTAATTTCGAGTGTTGTGGCATTGATTGCCTCGTTCTCGACGGCATGGCCGATCAGGCGGGCGATTTCATCCGGATCGACCAGACGACCCAGATGTACATCGGCCAGGATGGCTTTCAACGCGTCCTGGTTCATCCCGGTGAGCATTGGCGTTGCCGTATAACCGGGGGCAATGCCGATGCAGCGGATGTTGCGGATGCCGCGCATGAGGAACTCGCCGACCACGATCTTGGGCAACAAGGCATCGGCAACTTTGGCCGACGAGTAATTGAGTTGGCCGACCTGACCCACCTTGTTGACCGACGAAATGGCGACCAGCAGACCTTGCCAGCCCCCATTGACCATCGCTTCGGCGCCGTCGCGGATGGTCAGGAAGGTTCCGGTGAGATTGGTGTCAATGACGGGCTGCCATTTGTCCAGCCCCATCTTCCTCGTTACTTTTCCTGTTTCCTTGTCGAGCGACAGCATGGTGCCATCTCTGATGATGCCTGCACAGGACACAACGATGTTGATTTTGCCGAAAGCTTCAATCGCGGCCTTGTAGTACTTGGCCGTATCCGCCTCGCTCGTTACGTTGGCCTGGACACCGATCACTTCACCGCCCATGTCCTTGATTTCCTTGACCACACGGTCGATATTTTTCTGCGCCATATCGACGATCGCCACTTTGGCACCGTTGCGGACGAAATACTTGGCGACCGCTTCGCCAATCCCATTACCACCACCGGTGATGACGGCAACACTTCCCTTGATTTCCATGATGATTATCCTTTGTGAATAGTTTTCAGTCAGCGCCCATTGAACCGTTGTCTCTTAGCCCGCTTGTTTAGGGAATGAAGAACTGTCCTTGTCCCAGTAAATAAAGTTGGGATGCGTGACATCCGGACCGACGATCTTCAGATCGCCAATCAGATTGGGATGCGTAACATCCGGACCGACGACCTTGATTCCGACCGGGAAGATCGATCTGACCAGTGTGCGCGCCCTGCTCTCGATTTCGTTTTCCGGCACACCTTCGAACAGACCGGCAGCAACATAAGCCGATTTTCCATCCGGCTTCTTGCAGGAAATGTCCCAGCGGCCATTAGCGCTTTCGACCGAAAAATCCATGTCGTTGTAGGTAAAACTTTTCATGATTTTTCCTTTGAAAACGGTCGGCTTACTTGGGCGCTTTGAGAACGGTAATGCAGTTGGTGACCGCCGAACCGCCAACGTTGAATACCACGCCGATATCGGCTTTCTTTGCCTTGACGCCGATGGCCTCGCCGATCAGTTGCTTGTATATCAGCGCGTGCATCGAAGCACCGGTGGCGCCGACCGGGTGCCCCTTCGATTTCAGGCCGCCGGACAGATTGATCGCCACCTTGTCGTCGCGGGTGAAGCGGCCATCAATGTAGTCGTAGCCGGCGCGTCCGTCTTTCGACAGGCCGAGGGCTTCAGTGGACAGGATCATGTTGATGGTGAAACAGTCATGAACTTCGGCAATATCGATGTCGGCCGCCGTGATGCCCGCTTCCTTGAAAGCCTTGGCGGCGGCATCCTTGCCGGCCATCAATTCGTACATGTTGGGGCGGACGTTCTCCGGAAGCCGTTCGGCCGAATGGCCGATGCCGGCAATTTCGACAGCCCGTTTCCTGTTGCTGACGTTGGCGGTCTGGGTGACGACCAAGGCGGCGGCGCCATCGGTAACCAGTGAACAATCGTGCAAGCGCAGGGGTGGTGCAATCATCATGTTCTTGCACTTGCCCTTGGCATCGAGTTCATTGAGTTTCATGATTTCGGCCACCGACGCCGGTCCGTTCTTCACATGCGCCAGCGGGTTCTCGGCACCATTCTTGTAGCACAGGGCGCCGGCAGTCCACAGCATTTTCTCGAGATCTTCATTGGAAATGCCATATTGCTTCTGATAGCCTTTGGCGTAGGCAGCGAACAGCATCGGGAAAGACCAGCCCAGAGCCCCTTCACTCGGCCAGTGTGACGAGCAGGCCAGCACATGCGTCATCTGCGGCGTAGGCAGCAGGTTCATTTTTTCGACGCCGATGACCAGCACGTTTCGCGCGCGATTGGCTTCGACGGCATAAACGCCGTCGTAGAATGCCACCGACGACGAGGCGCAGGCGCACTCGCAACGGGTCATCGGTTTGAAACGCAAGGCCGGATCAATCTCTGCGGCCAGCGGCGCCACGTGTTCCTGGTTGATGAATGTACCTGGCGAACACGAACCGACATAAACGGCATCGATGTCTTTGGCTTCGAGGCCGGAATCGGCGATGGCGCCCCGTCCGGCTTCGATTAGCAGATCGTAATAGCTCTTGGTGTCGGTGATCAGTCCGGTGCTTTTGTCTTTCTTGACGAACGCGCCAAATTCGGTGTTGTAGGCACCGATAATACTTGCTTTGGACATATTAATACCTCATGTGAGCGAAGATTGGTGAAGTTGGGATGGACGATGTAAACGTTGGCGATGCCTTGATCGAGGTGTTTGAGATCGGCTTGTGACATCCAGTCATATGGCTAGGCAAGCACGTCGTCACGCATGCCCATCGGTTCGTCACGGAAAATCCGCAGATCCATGATTTTAAGGCTCGGGCTGATCGTGGGGCGGAAATCCATCAAGGCCAGAATGTCGCGCTCGAGGTCGACTCCGGGGGCAATTTCGATGAGTTCCAGCCCGCCTTCGATCAGGCGAAAAACACAGCGCTCGGTAATGTAAAGTACCGTCTGTTTGCTTTTGAAGGCGTATTCACCGCTGAAGGTACGGTGCTCGACAGTGGCAACGAACTTTTTTGTTTCGCCTTCCTTGACAATTTTCAAGGCGCCGTCGCTGACCGCCACGTCCAGCTTGCCCGCAGTGAAGGTGCCGACAAAGACAACTTTTTTTGAGGTCTGGCTGATGTTGATGAAGCCACCGGCGCCAGCCAGGCGCGGGCCGAACTTGCTGACATTGAGATTGCCTTTGGCATCGGCCTGAGCCAGCCCGAGAATGGTGAGATCCAGACCGCCGCCGTCGTAGAAATCGAACTGGTAGGGCTGATCGATGATGGCCTGGGCGTTGGATACTGCGCCGAAGCTCAATCCACCGGCCGGAATACCGCCAACCACACCGGGTTCGGCGGTCAGCGTCATCAGATCACTGATATTTTCCTCAACGGCAACACTGGCAACGCCCTCGGGCATACCGATGCCGAGGTTGACGATGCTGTTTGGCTTCAATTCCATCGCCGCGCGGCGGGCAATGATCTTGCGTTCGGAAAGCTCCATTGAGGCAAGCGACGACAGCGGTACCCGGATTTCGCCGGAGTAGGCCGCACTGTACTGTTCGCCAAATGTCTGCATGTGATATTCGGGCTTCTCGGCGACCACCACGTAATCGACGAGTATGCCGGGGATCTTTACCTGCCGTGAGTTGAGCGTGCCACATTCGGCAATGCGCTCGACCTGGACGATGACGATGCCTCCTGAATTGTGCGCCGCAGTGGCAATGGAATACGCCTCAAGCGTCAGCGCTTCCTTTTCCATGGTGATGTTGCCATCGGGGTCGGCAGTGGTTCCGCGAATGATGCCGACATTGATCGGGAAAGTCCGGTAGAAAAGGTATTCCTCACCGTCGATGGTCATCAATTCGACTAGATCTTTTTTGGTGATACTGTTGATCTTGCCGCCGCCATGGCGCGGATCGACAAAGGTGCCTAGACCGACGCGCGAAAGCAGGCCGGGTTTGCCTGCACCGATATCACGGAAGAGGTGCGAGATAATGCCCTGTGGCAGGTTGTAGGCTTCGATGCGATCAGTAACTGCGAGCTTCTGCAGTTTTGGCGCCAGGCCCCAGTGGCCACCGATAACGCGTCCCACCAGGCCCTCGTGACCAAGATGGTTGAGGCCGCGTTCCTTGCCGTCGCCCTGGCCAGCCGCATAGGTGAGCGTCAGGTTACGTGGGCTACCCGCAGGAGCCTGCGGATCTTCACCCAGGAAACGCTTTTCGAGCGCAATGGCAATGTTCTCGGGAAACCCGATGCCGACGAAACCGCCGGTGGCCACCGTATCGCCATCGCGTATCTGACGTGCGGCCTCGGCCGCACTGACAATCTTGTTGCGCTTGGCTGGCGCTTGCTGTGCATTGGTCGTTAAGGTCATGTCATATTTCCTCGAGTAATGTTTGATGCAATACTGTGCCTTGCCCGACAAAGGATTGCGGACTGAGTGAGACAGTGCTGTCAGGATATTAAGGCGCTAGAAGTCGTCTTGTTTAGTTCAGTTCGCACGCTGAATTCG
>CAIVZW010000624.1 GCA_903910495.1 uncultured beta proteobacterium | reverse complement strand
GTGACGGAGTGGCTCTGGAACAGACCTTCGATGTTGCCCGCAAGGCTCGCCGTTCATGGGCCGATGGCCAGGCCAAATAGCCATCATGAAATTTCTTGATCTGCCGCCGCTGCTTTCTGCGCAGGGAACCATACACCTGCCCGGTTCGAAGAGTATTTCCAACCGCGTTCTATTGCTCGCTGCGCTGGCCGAGGGGGAAACCGAAGTTCGCGACCTGCTCGAGTCCGATGATACGGCACGCATGCTCGAAGCGCTGGCAACGCTGGGCGTCGGCCTTACCCCGCTGGGCCAAAATGCCTGGCGTATCGCGGGTGTCGGCGGAGTTATTCCGGTCAAGCAAGCCGATCTCTTTCTCGGCAATGCAGGAACCGCTTTCCGTCCGCTGACGGCTGTGCTGGCTCTGGCCGGCGGTAACTATTCATTGACCGGTGTGGCGCGCATGCACGAGCGACCGATCGGTGATCTGGTCGATGCCCTGCGTCAGTTGGGTGCCGAGATCGAATACACGGGGCAAGTGGGCTTCCCGCCGATCGCGATACGTCCGGCGACGATCAAAGCAGCCGGCGTGGTGCAGGTGCGCGGCGATGTGTCGAGCCAGTTTCTCACCGCCCTGTTGATGGCTTTGCCGCTGACGGGTGTGGAAACCACCGTTGAAGTCGTCGGCGAGCTGACCTCGAGACCCTACATCGAAATCACGCTGGCGCTGATGGCGCGCTTCGGTGTGCAGGTTGTACGCGATGGCGCGCAACGGTTCACGCTTCCGGCCGGATGTACCTATCGTTCGCCGGGTCTGCTGTATGTCGAGGGCGACGCCTCTTCGGCTTCGTATTTCCTTGCCCTCGGGGCGATTGCTGGCAACATCGGCGGTGGTCCTCTGCGCGTTGAGGGCGTCGGTCGTGATTCGATTCAGGGCGATGTGCGGTTTGCCGATGCGCTGGCACTGATGGGCGCGCAGATCAAGATGGGGGCGAACTGGATCGAGGCCTCTGCGCCACAATCAGGGAAACTGCACGGGATCACCATTGATTGCAACGCCATCCCCGATGCCGCGATGACGCTGGCGACGACCGCGCTGTTTGCCGAAGGCCAGACCACGCTGACGCATATTGCCAACTGGCGCGTCAAGGAAACCGACCGCATCGCGGCGATGGCCGCTGAGCTGAGCAAACTCGGTGCTGCAGTGGAGGAGGGCGCCGATTACCTGCGTATCACGCCGCCCGCCTCTATTCTCTCGCCGCACGAAGGTATCGACACCTACGACGATCATCGCATGGCCATGTGTTTTTCGCTGGCGTCGATGGCCACTGCCTTGCGCATCAACGATCCGGGCTGCGTGGCCAAGACCTTTCCCGATTATTTCGAACGTTTTGCCACGGTAACACACGCGGTTCCGGTGATCGCCATTGACGGCCCTTCGGCTTCCGGCAAGGGAACGGTTGCGGCGCGTGTTGCGGCCGCTCTGGGCTGGCACTATCTGGATTCCGGCGCACTCTATCGGCTGGCTGCGCTGGCGTCGCGCCGCGCCGGGGTGGCGTGGAGTGACGAACTGGGAGTGGCGGCCGTCGCCGCCAGGCTTGACGTGAGGTTTGCCGAAAATTCGATCCTGCTTTCCGGCGAGGAGGTGAGTGAGGCGATCCGCGATGAAGAAATATCGTCAGGAGCGTCCCAGGTTGCCGCACTGCCTGCCGTACGCGCCGCGCTGCTCTTCAGGCAGCGAATCTTTCGCCAGGCACCGGGTCTGGTCGCTGATGGTCGGGATATGGCGTCGGTGGTGTTCCCGGACGCTCAAACCAAGGTTTTTCTCACGGCCAGCGTCGAGGTGCGTGCGAAAAGACGCCATAAGCAGTTGATCGAAAAAGGAATCGCTGCTAACATCCTGCCTCTTTTGCAGGATTTGCGTGAACGCGACGAACGTGACAGCCAGCGTAGCGTAGCGCCATTAGTGCAGAATGAAGACGCCGAACTGCTTGATACGACCAGTCTGGGCATCGAACAGACAGTAGCGCAGGTGCTGGTCTGGAGCAGGAAGGCTTTGTAGTAAGGGCGTTGCGGCAACTGCCGAGCGCTTCAGGTGTTACCGGTTACGCGTTGTTCCGCTTGCCTGTCAGGGCGCAGCGGTGGATCGTCAGGTTCACGCTGGGCGGGTGCCAATAACCGGTAATTGAATATTAACTTTACCCGCAGTCATGCGGTCAGGTCACTCTCATTATGTCAGCCAATCCCATTATGCAAGAAAGCTTTGCCGATCTTTTTGAAGCCAGCCTCGCGCGCCAGGAAATGCGCCAGGGCGAGGTCATCACAGCAGAAATTGTGCGCATCGACCAGAACTTCGTGGTCGTCAATGCCGGACTGAAATCCGAAAGCTACATCGAACGTGAAGAATTTTTAAGTGACTCTGGCGAACTCGAAGCCAAGGTCGGCGATTTTGTCCAGGTCGCCATCGAGCAGCTCGAAAACGGTTTCGGTGAAACCCGCCTGTCGCGCGAGCGCGCCAAGCGCGTCGCCGCCTGGAACTTCCTCGAAGCGGCTCTGAACGAAGGTACGCTGGTTACCGGCACCATCACCGGCAAGGTCAAGGGCGGTCTGACCGTCATGGCCAACAGCGTCCGCGCCTTCCTGCCCGGATCCCTGGTCGACATGCGTCCGGTCAAGGACACCACGCCGTACGAAGGCAAGACCTACGAATTCAAGGTCATCAAGCTTGACCGCAAGCGCAACAACGTGGTCGTTTCCCGTCGTGCCGTGCTTGAAGCCAGCGTTGGCGAAGAGCGCGAAGCACTGCTCTCCAACCTCAAGGAAGGCAGCATCGTCAAGGGCATCGTCAAGAACATCACCGACTACGGCGCATTCGTCGACCTCGGCGGTATCGATGGCCTGCTGCACATCACCGATCTGGCCTGGCGCCGCGTCCGTCATCCGTCCGAAGTGCTGGCTGTCGGTGACGAAGTGCAAGCCAAGATCCTCAAGTTCGACCAGGACAAGAACCGTGTCTCGCTCGGCCTCAAGCAACTCGGCGAAGATCCGTGGGTCGGCATTTCGCGTCGTTACCCGCAGAGCACCCGCCTCTTCGGCAAGGTCACCAACCTCACTGACTACGGTGCCTTTGTTGAAATCGAGCAGGGTATTGAAGGCCTGGTGCACGTCTCCGAAATGGACTGGACCAACAAGAACGTTCATCCGTCCAAGGTTGTGCAACTGGGCGACGAAGTCGAAGTGATGATCCTCGAGATCGACGAAGAGCGTCGTCGTATTTCACTTGGCATGAAGCAGTGTGCAGCCAATCCGTGGGATGAGTTCTCGATGAACCAGAAGAAGGGCGACAAGGTCAAGGGCGCGATCAAGTCGATCACCGACTTTGGCGTGTTCATCGGACTGCCGGGTGGCATCGACGGTCTGGTTCACCTCTCCGACCTGTCGTGGTCGGTGGCCGGTGAAGAAGCGATTCGCAACTTCAAGAAGGGTGATGAAGTCGAGGCCGTGGTTCTGGCCATCGACACCGAGAAAGAGCGTATCTCGCTCGGTATCAAGCAGCTTGATGGCGATCCCTACACCAGCTTCATCGCCACCCACGAGAAAAACGCCATTGTCAATGGTGTCGTGAAGTCGGTTGATGCCCGCGGTGCGATCATTACCCTCGAGGGTGACATGGAAGGTTACTTGCGCGCTTCCGAAGTGTCGCGCGATCGCATCGACGATCTGACCAAGGTCTACAAGGAAGGTGACGCTGTCGAAGCGATGATCATCAACATTGATCGCAAGACACGTTCGATCAACCTGTCGATCAAGGCCAAGGATCAGGCCGAGCAGCACGAAGCGATGCAGAAATTTACTGCAGACAGCAACGTCAGTTCGGGTACGACCAACCTTGGTGCTTTGCTGAAAGCCAAGCTGAACAACCCGCAATAAGGTTTGATCATGACCAAGTCAGATCTGATCGTACGGCTGGCAGAGCGGTTCCCGCAACTGGTTGCGAAGGATGCCGACTTTGCCGTCAAGATGATTCTTGATGCGATGTCCGAGGCTTTGGCCAAGGGCGATCGCATCGAGATCCGTGGCTTTGGCAGTTTCGCGCTGAACTATCGACCGCCACGCGTCGGCCGTAATCCGAAGTCCGGAGACAAGGTCAGCGTTCCGCAAAAATGGGTCCCGCATTTCAAGGCCGGCAAGGAATTGCGCGAGCGCGTGGATATTGCGCTCCAGGCGGAGTGAGTGAGCAAGCCGTGGTAAAGTGAACTAGCGAGGGCGGCAACGAAAGTTGCCGCCCTTTTTACTGGAGGGTGATGAATGCGTACTTTGCTTTGGGCTTGCCGGATCTTCATCTTCGTCTTCCTGCTTGCTTTTGCGCTCAAGAATATGGAGCCGGTCAATGTCTTCTTCTTCCTGGATACCGCCTGGCAGGCGCCATTGATTATCGTTGTCCTGGTGTTTTTCGCCGCAGGCGCAGTTCTGGGCGTGCTGTCCTTGCTCGGCACGGTGTTTGGTTTGCGCCGGGAAGTATCCAGGCTGAAGCGCGAAGCTAAGATATTGCAACAACCAAAAATCTGATAACTCTCTTAACATGCCCCGCAGGAAATCCCCTTGGGGGACAGCGTCCACAGAGGCACAGAGAATACAGAGAAAGGCTTTGATTCATCTCTGTGATCTCTGTAATACTCGGTGTTCTCTGTGTTGAATGCGGTTTTAGTATTAGCAATTTTTGAGCATCGTCGATCGCATGATTGAATTCGAATACTGGCAACTGCTGTTCTTCCCCCTCTTCTTCGGACTGGGCTGGGCCGCTGCGCGCGTCGATATCCGGCATCTGGTCAAGGAGTCGCGGGCCCTGCCGCGATCCTATTTCCGCGGACTCAACTTCCTGCTCAACGAGCAGCCGGACAGGGCGATCGAAGCCTTTGTCGATGCTGTCAAGGTTGATCCGCAGACGATCGAACTGCATTTCGCACTGGGCAGTCTGTTCCGTCGTCGCGGCGAGACCGAGCGTGCCATCCGCATGCATCAGAATCTCGTCGAGCGTGAAGATCTGCCGCAGGATCTCAAACTGCAGGCCCTTTCGGAACTCGGCCAGGACTATCTGAAAGCCGGCCTGCTGGATCGTGCCGAGGAGGTTTTCGACAAGTTGCAGGACTCGGCCATGGTCGAAGAGGCCAAACGCAAGCTGCTCGAAATCTACCAGCTCGAAAAGGACTGGGAGAAGGCCATCGCCATTGCCGCCGAATTGCCCGAGATCGCCTCGCAGAATGAAATCGCCGAGTACTACTGCGAACTGGCGGCGGCAGAATTGATCCGCTCACGACGTGATGCGGCTTCAGCTTTCCTGAAGACGGCGCTCGAACGTAACCGGAAATGTGTTCGCGCCAGCATGCTGCAGGGCGACATCGAAGCGCAGCAGGACCGGTTCGAAGCGGCCATCGCCTGTTGGCAACGCATTGAACAGCAGGCACCGACCTATCTGGCGCTGGTTGCCCAGCGTCTGCTGGACGCTTTCCGCAAGCTGGAGCGGCGCGATGAAGGCCTGCAGCTGCTGCGCGGCTATCTTGAGCACTATCCTTCACTCGATCTGCTTGATGTCGTCTTCCAGCTGGTGCTTGAAAGTGAAGGCGCGGATGCGGCGTATTTACTGGTTCGCGACGAGCTGAAACGCAATCCGACCCTGCTTGGTTTCGACAAGCTGATCGAGGCCAGGCTGCTGGTTTCGCCGCCTGAAGCGCGGGCTGATCTGGATCTGGCCAAAAGCATCGTGCAGGGCTACACGCGCCGGCTGGCACGTTATCGGTGCGATAATTGCGGTTTCAAGGCGCGCCAGTTTTATTGGCGTTGTCCGGCCTGTGGCGGTTGGGAAACCTATTCGCCGAAGCGTACCGAAGAATTCGACCTAACCCCTTAACTTTTTTAATTCAAATGCTTAACCACCAAGACACCAAGGTCACCAGGGTTCACCAAGAAATGCAAGGGTTCTTCTTGGTGCAACTTTGTCCCACAGGGATTGGCTTCGCGGCATGTTCTTGTGTCTTGGTGGTGAAGTTTTTGCCTTTGTCACCGAGGTAGTTTGCATGCATCTTGGAGATCTTTCAGCCGTTCGTCTGCTCATCGTCGGCGACGTGATGCTCGACCGTTACTGGTTTGGCGAAGTGACGCGCATATCGCCCGAGGCGCCGGTGCCGGTGGTCAAGGTCGAACGTTGCGAAGAGCGGCCGGGCGGTGCCGCCAATGTGGCGCGCAATGCGGCGGCCCTCGGCGCGCAGGTGTCGCTGCTGGCCCTGGTGGGCAACGACGAGCCCGGTGCGAGTCTCAAGCGTCTGATGCAGGAAGGTGGTATCGATGCCAGCCTGCACATTGATGAAGCCATCACGACGACCGTCAAGTTGCGCGTCATTGGCCGGCAGCAGCAACTGCTGAGAATCGATTTCGAGACCCTGCCTTCGCACGAAGTGCTGCTCGCCAAGCTGTCCGAATTCGAGCAGCGTCTGCCCGGCTGCGACGCCGTGGTTTTTTCCGATTACGGCAAGGGCGGATTGACGCATATCAGCGAGATGATCAGGCTGGCGCGTGCTGCCGGCAAGATCGTTCTGGTTGATCCGAAAGGTGACGACTATGCGAATTATGCCGGAGCCACGATCATTACCCCGAACCGTTCCGAAATGCGCGAAGTGGTCGGGCGCTGGAAGGACGAGGCCGAACTGCAGCACAAGGCCGATGCCTTGCGCAGCGAACTTGCGCTGGAAGCTCTGCTGGTCACGCGCAGCGAAGAAGGGATGACGCTTTTCCATGCCGGTGGTACGGTGCATGAAAAGGCGGTGGCTCGGGAAGTGTTTGATGTGTCCGGTGCCGGCGACACGGTCATTGCCACGCTGGCGGTGATGCTGGCGCATGGCGCGGACTGGGCGCAGGCGATCCATGTGGCGAATGTGGCGGCCGGCGTCGTTGTCGGCAAGTTGGGCACGGCGGTGGTCACGCGCGATGAACTGGATGCGGCACTGAACTGAGGGAAATTCATGTATACCATCGTCACCGGCGCTGCCGGCTTTATTGGTTCCAATCTGGTCAAGGCGCTCAACGAGCGCGGGGTGACCAAGATCATCGCGGTCGACAATCTGACCCGCGCCGACAAGTTCAAGAACCTGGTTGACTGCGAGATTGCCGATTACATCGACAAGGAGGAATTTGGCGAACGGCTCATTTCCGGGAATTTTGACGGTGATGTCGATGCCATATTCCATGAAGGTGCGTGCTCCGACACGATGGAGACCGACGGCCGCTACATGATGGAGAACAATTTCCGTTACTCCCTTGGCATTCTCGACTGGTGCATCGATCAGGAGGTACAGTTCCTCTACGCCTCAAGCGCGGCGACCTATGGCGGCAGCAAAGAATTCAAGGAACAACGTTCATGCGAGTCTCCGCTCAACGTCTACGGCTACTCCAAGTTCCTCTTTGATCAGATCGTGCGCCGGCGTTTGCCGGAAGCCTCGTCGCAGATCGTCGGTTTCCGCTATTTCAACGTCTATGGCCCGCGCGAGTCGCACAAGGGACGCATGGCCTCGGTCGCCTTCCATCACTACAACCAGTTTGCTGCCGAGCGCAAGGTCAAGCTGTTTGAAGGCTGCGACGGTTACGGACATGGCGAACAGAAGCGCGACTTCGTCTACGTCGGCGATGTGGCCAAGGTTAATCTCTACTTTCTCGATCACCCGGATAAATCAGGCATTTTCAACCTGGGTACCGGGCGCGCACAAAGTTTCAACGAGCTTGCCGTGGCCAATGTGAACAGTTGCCGGGCGCTGGCGGGTGAGCCGAAACAGTCGCTGGCCGAACTGCTCAGGCAGGGCTTTATCGAGTACATCCCTTTCCCGGAAGCGCTCAGGGGCAAGTACCAGAGCTTTACGCAGGCGGATCTCACGCGCTTGCGTCAGGCCGGCTACGATGCCCTGTTTGCCAGCGTCGAAGAAGGCGTGGCGCACTACGTAGAGTGGTTGAACGCCCGTGTATAAGACGCTTGAGGAGTACGTCGGCGGTACGCCGCTGGTGCGTCTGAAGCGTTTGCCCGGAAGCGACATTGAAGCGCGCGGCAACCTCATCCTGGCCAAGCTGGAGGGCAACAATCCGGCCGGTTCGGTCAAGGACAGACCGGCGCTTTCCATGATCCTGCGCGCCGAGCAGCGTGGCGACATCAAGCCCGGCGATACGCTGATCGAGGCTACTTCCGGCAACACCGGCATTGCGCTGGCGATGGCCGCGGCGATGGGCGGCTACCGCATGCTCCTGGTCATGCCGGAAAACCAGAGCGTCGAACGCCGGCAGGCCATGCGCGCTTTTGGCGCAGAGTTGGTGCTGACGCCGAAAGATGGTGGCATGGAACTGGCACGCGACGTGGCCGAGACGATGCACAAGGAAGGGCGCGGCATCGTCCTTGACCAGTTTGCCAACCCGGACAATCCGCTGGCGCACTACGAGGGCACTGGCCCCGAGATCTGGCGCGAGACGCAAGGGCGGCTTACCCATTTTGTCAGCAGCATGGGAACGACCGGTACCATCATGGGTGTTTCGCGCTACCTCAAGGAACAGAATCCGGCGGTATGCATCGTTGGCTGCCAGCCGGAGCCGGGCTCGCAGATTCCCGGTATCCGCAAGTGGCCGGAAGCCTACCTGCCGAAGATTTTTGAGCGCTCGCGCGTCGATCGGGTCGAATCGGTGTCGCAGGGCGAGGCCGAGGAAATGACACGGCGGCTGGCCTGCGAGGAAGGAATATTCGCCGGGGTTTCCTCCGGCGGTGCGCTGGTTGTCGCCTTGCGCCTGGCGCGCGAAGCCGAGAATGCGACGATCGTCACCATTGTGTGCGACCGCGGAGATCGCTATCTGTCGACCGGTGTCTTCCCGTCGTGAGCGTGCTCTCTGACATGAAACCGGTCCTCGTCTTCGACATAGAAACCATTCCCGACGTACCGGGTCTGCGCCGACTGCATGAGCTTGATCCGGCGCTGTCCGATGCCGAGGTTGCCGAAATGGCTTTCCAGCAGCGTCGTGCGCAGAACGCTACCGACTTTCTGCCGCTGCACTTGCAGCGGGTCGCCGTCATCTCCTGTGCGCTGCGGGCCGGCAAGGATCTGCGGGTGTGGTCACTGGCCGAACCCGAACAGAGCGAGGGGGAGATCATTCAGCGTTTCTTTGACGGGGTGGAGAAATTCACCCCACAGATCGTTTCCTGGAATGGCGGTGGCTTTGACCTGCCGGTGCTGCATTACCGCGGCCTGATCCACGGTGTCGTGGCGCCGCGTTACTGGGACCTGGGCGATGGCGATTACGCCGACAGCCGCGATTTCAAGTGGAACAACTACATCAGCCGTTACCACAACCGCCACCTGGATCTCATGGATCTGCTGGCCATGTACCAGCCGCGAGCCAGCGCACCCCTCGATGCGCTGGCCAAGCTGATCGGCTTTCCCGGAAAACTCGGCATGGATGGCAGCAAGGTCTGGGAGGCCTGGCAGAACGGCGAGATGGCCGGGATCCGCGACTACTGCGAAACCGATGTGATGAATACCTACCTTGTCTCCTTGCGCTTCCGGCTGATGCGCGGCGAGTTGTCCCGCGCTGAATACGATGCCGAGATCAGGTTCGTCAAGGGCCAACTGGAAAATCTCGACAAGCCGCACTGGCGCGAGTTTCTGGCCGCCTGGAGCGCTTGACGGCGCGCCGGGACGCAGCAATAGGCAGGCTCAAGTTCTGGCGCCGAGGGTCGTTGACGGACTTGTCTCCGTCAATACGCTTACGAGGTCCAGCGCCCTGAACTGGTAGTGCCATGTTGAATCTGACCCTGAACCGTACCGATTCCCTTGAAACCGTTCTGCCGACCGTTGAACTGGCCATGCATAGCGGGGACGTTTGCAGCATTCACAACATCAACTATCTTGGCCAGATTCATATGGTGGCGCTGACCCTGCTGGCGATGTCCGAGAGTCTGATGGATTCGGCCAGTGGCCAGATTTTCCATCCGCATCCCGGTTTCCGCCTGCTTGGCATCGACGAGCACGGGGTGACGCGAACCATGGTCATGTGAGTCGAAAACAGCTCAACGAGGGCGCGCAAGTGCCCTTATTCATTTTGGTTGGGGGCGTACTTCGTTTATAGTTACGCCTATGCCACTCAAGATCGCCATTGCCCAAATCAACGCCACGGTCGGCGACCTTGCCGGTAACGCCGCGCGCATCCTCGATTTCGCCGAGCGCGCCAGGGCGCAAGGGGCCGACCTTCTGCTCACGCCTGAACTGGTTCTCTGCGGTTATCCGCCCGAAGATCTGCTGCTGCGCGAAGATTTTTACGCGGCCTGCGAGCGTGAACTCGATACGCTGGCCTCCAGAGTGCACGGCATATCCGTGATCGTCGGTCACCCGCTGACGAAGAACAACGATTGCTTCAACGCGGCAACCCTGATCAGCAACGGGGTTCGGGTCGCCACCTACTGCAAGCAACGTCTGCCCAATTACGAGGTATTCGACGAGGAGCGCTATTTCGAGTCCGGCGATACGCCTTGTGTGGTGACCCTCAACGGGGTTCGCTGCGGCATCAATATCTGCGCCGACGTCTGGGAAGCGGGTGCCGCGGACCTGGCTCAGGAGTCCGGTGCCGAAGTCCTGCTGGTGCTCAATGCCTCGCCCTACCACATCGGCAAACAGAGACTGCGCGCCAGAGTCTTGCGCGAGCGCATTGCGGCCACGGGCTTGCCGGTCGTTTACGCCAATCTGGTCGGCGGGCAGGACGAACTCGTTTTTGACGGCGGGTCGTTTGCGCTCGATTCGCACGGTGAAATACGTTGCCAGTTGCCCAAGTTCGAAGAAGCGCTGGTCATCGTCGATTTTTCCGATGGCGAACCGCAGTCGGGCCTGATCGTTGCCGAGCAGGAGGTCGAGGCCGAGGTCTATCAGGCGCTGGTCCTCGGGGTGCGCGATTACCTCGGGAAAAACGGGTTTCCCGGTGCCATCATCGGCCTTTCGGGCGGTATCGACTCGGCACTGACCCTGTGCGTTGCGGTCGATGCGCTCGGTGCGGACAAGGTGCGTGCGGTAATGATGCCCTCGCCCTACACCGCTGACATCAGTCTGGCCGACTCGCGAGAAATGATCCGCCTGCTCGGCGTGCGCTACGACGAAATCGCCATCGAGCCGGCCATGCAGACCTTTGCCGGGATGCTGGAGAAGGAATTTGCCGGCCGGCCGGCCGATACGACGGAAGAAAACCTGCAGGCGCGCATTCGCGGCATGGTGCTGATGGCGCTTTCCAACAAGACCGGTTCGCTGGTGCTGACGACGGGCAACAAGTCCGAGATGGCTGTCGGCTACTGCACTCTCTACGGCGACATGGCCGGTGGGTTTGCGGTGATCAAGGATATCGCCAAGACGCTGGTCTATCGCATTGCGCGCTGGCGCAATACGGTTTCGCACGCGATTCCCGAGCGCATCATTACCCGGCCGCCTTCGGCCGAGTTGAAACCCGGGCAGACCGATCAGGACAGCTTGCCGCCCTACGAGGTGCTTGATGCCATCGTCGAGGCCTATATGGAAAACGACCTCAGCCCGCGTGAAATCATCGCCCGCGGCCATGCCGAAGCCGATGTGCGGCGTGTCGTCCATCTGCTCAGGATCAGCGAATACAAACGGCGCCAGTCGCCGGTGGGCATTCGCGTTACCCAGCGTGGCTTCGGCAAGGACTGGCGTTACCCGATTACCAATCGTTATCGCGACCCATACTGAACCTTAACCCCGATTTCTGGTACGATTCCATTCGTCTTTCTGGAGCTATGGCAATGAAAAAAATTGAAGCTGTAATCAAGCCGTTCAAACTCGATGAGGTACGCGAGGCGCTTTCCGAGATCGGCGTTTCCGGCCTGACGGTGACGGAAGTCAAGGGATTCGGTCGGCAGAAGGGGCACACCGAGTTGTATCGCGGAGCCGAGTACGTCGTCGATTTTCTGCCCAAGGTCAAGATCGAAATCGTCGTGGCCGATAACGCGGTTGAGGGGGCCATTGATGCCATCGTCAAGGCCGCCCGTACGGGCAAGATCGGCGACGGCAAGATCTTTGTCACGAACGTCGAGCAGGTCGTGCGCATCCGCACCGGAGAGATCGGCGAAGACGCCGTCTGAGCACCCGGCGGCACAACGAAAACGGCTCGCCGATGGCGAAGCCACTCGTTTAATCTGTTGAAATAAACAGGCAGTCACTCAAAATACCCTCGTTGGTAGTGATTACCGAAAGAAAATGCAGAAACGAAAAAGCCCCTCAAGGGTTAGCAAAAATTTTTGCGGAAAAATGCGGAAGGACTGAGTGGAAGCACAATCCGCATCCGTCCAGAGGATCAAGAGGATTGCTCCGTGGTGTTTTCGCCGTCGGCGGCAGGATCGGTTAGCCGCCGAACCGTCAATGCACAGCGTTGATCAATCAAGGCAATGATTCGCTCAACCACTGGATTGTCAGCAAAGCCGCGTCCTGGATCGGACTGAAGTTTGCGAGCGGCCAGCGGCAGCGACTTCGCCAACTCCAGAACGCGCCTTTTGGCCTGCGCTCTGGCAAGCCC
>CAIVZW010000623.1 GCA_903910495.1 uncultured beta proteobacterium | reverse complement strand
GTCATCACCCCGCCGAGCCTCATTCCGCCTGCAGTCAGGATACGTGCCACGGCCAGGAGCTGGTGTGTATCGTCCGGCTTGATTCCCGACCGGTGACCGTCACAATCGACCTCGATCCAGACCTCAAAGACTTCACCGTGTTCCTTGCCGAAGGCCACGATTGCCGCCGCAGATTCCGGATTGTCGGTGATGATTTTCAACTGGCAGCCCTGGCGACGAAGCGCCAGCACTTTCGCCAGTTTGCCCGGCACGATTCCCACGGCGTAAAGGATGTCGACAATCCCTTCGCTGAAGAACTGTTCGGCCTCCTTGAGCGTGGAGACGGTGATGCCTTGTGCCCCCGCATCCAATTGTGCCCGAACGACCGGCAGGCATTTGCTCGTCTTCACGTGCGGACGAAAGCGCACGCCAAGCGCATTCATGCGTTGTTGCATGCGTTCGATGTTGGCCCGCATCCGTGCCCGATCGACAATGGCCGCCGGGGTATCCAGTTGAGAGAGTGTTGTCATTTTTCCAGACTTTGCATTGAACTGCTAGCTGAGCACCGCCGGCCACCAGGTAAACATCCTCTTCATGGTTCCCTCACTTCTTCCGTATTTTGACAGGAATCCAGTGCTCGGGTGTTTAGATTCTCATCGGGGGCTGGATCAGAGTTTCGTTTAAACCCGCAACACGAGGAGTTGTTATTTGACATATAACTGTGTTAACTTTGCTTGCGATTGTAAGGTCAGACAGTGAAGCTCAGAAAACTCCTGACGCAGTGACCGGTGCATGCGTGCCGGCCCTTTTCGCTATTAAACGGGCACGCGCCGCGTCCCATTGGATGGGGGTTTCATGAAAATCGTTTCGATCAAACCGTACACCGTGCAAGGGCCGGTCAGCGATCTCTGCTTCGTGAGAATGAATAGCCCTTAAAGCAATTCGTGGAACTGTGACAGTTAGCCAAGATTCACAAGGCGCTCAACTGTTCGACAGTCAGAACAACAGGGCCACATATCCGCTTCCTGTTCGTCAGGCCAGCGTTTTGCCTTCAGATTCGCAGTCGCCCGCGACACCCTTGCCGTTCGGCTAACTCTTCCCCTTGTCCGGCGAGTAGAGTACTTTCACCTCCAAGTAAGTGCGCCCTGCCGGGCGCACCATAAAAAAGCCGCTGCCCTGACGGACAGCGGCCTGTGCCAGGGGAAGTAACTAATTAACCGCCGCGCACTTTCTTCAGTGCATCCATCACCGAATTGATGGTCTCGGCACCAATCGTCGCCGTGTTTCTCTCGTACACCGGCTTCACCTTTTCGAACATGCGTTTTTGCTCGGCCGGAGTGACATCGTTGACCTGCATGCCGCGCGTCTTGAGTTCCGCCAGTGCCTTGCCGTCGGCGGCGCGGATGACTGCACGTTGCACTTTCTGACCTTCGATGGCGGCCTCACGCAAAGCGGCCTGCTCGTCCTTGCTCAGGGTTTCAAACATCTTCTTGCTGTACAAGACGATGAAGGGCGTGTACGCATGGCGGGTCATGCTCAGGTACTTTTGCACTTCAAAAAACTTGCTGGTGAGGATGGTGACGTAGGGATTTTCCTGGCCATCGATGGTCTTCGTTTCGAGCGCGGTAAACAATTCGCTGAAGGACATCGGCACGGCGTTGCTGCCGAGCGTCTTGAACGTATCGAGGAAAATGTTGTTCTGCATCACGCGCACCTTGATGCCGGAAAAATCTTCGGCCTTGGCCACCGGGTGCTTGCTGTTGGTCAGGTTGCGAAAACCGTTTTCCCAGTAGGCGAGGTTGATCAGACCGACCTCTTCGAGCTTCTTGCTCAGCGCCGCGCCGGCAGGGCCATCAAGCACCGCGTCGGCTTCTTTTTCATTGGCGAAGAGGAAGGGCAGGTCAAACACGCCCAGTTCCTTGACAATGCCAACCAGCGGGGAGGTGGACGTGACCACCATCTCCTGCGTGCCCGCGCGCAGGGCCTGCGTCGCCTGCAAATCGCCGCCGGCAGCGCCGCCCCAGAAGGCCGTGATCTTCATCTTGCCGCCCGACTTGGCGGTCAGCACTTCCTGCATGCGCTTGACGCCGTTGTTAACCGGGTGGTCTTCGGCGATGCCGTTGGTCATTTTGATATTGCGTTCACTGAACTGGGCAAAGGCAGACGAGGTAGCAAGCAAGGTACCGGCCACGACAAGCGCCGCTTGGAGAACGAGGTTATGACGTTTCATGGTTCTGAAGCCTCCAAAAAAAACAGGGTTAACGAGAATTTACAGCGTATATCAGCGCATCCACCATTGCAAGGGGACAGTCACCAATTCGGGGATAAACACCAACAGGAAAAGCACAATCAACTCGGCATACAGGAACGGCAGCACTCCTTTGAACGAATCGTCCAATGTGATCTTGGCAACACCCGCTACGACGTTGAGTACAGTACCTACGGGTGGCGTAATCAGACCAATGGCGTTGTTCATGATGAACAACACGCCAAAGTATACGGGGTCGATACCGGCCTTTATCACCACAGGCATCAGCACGGGGGTCAGAATCAGAATCGTCGGCGCCAGGTCCAACGCCGTGCCGACAACGACGATGAGCACCATTATGACCAGCATCAACATGATCTTGTTGCCCATGAAGGGCTCGAGCATGGCGGCAACCTCGGTCGGTATGTTGGCGACCGTGATCAGCCAGGCGCTGACCATCGCGGCGGAAACCAGGAACATCACCACGGCAGTGGTCTTGCCGGCGGCCAGAAACAGGCCGTAAAGCTGGTTCCATTTTAACTCGCGGTAAATGAACATGCCGACGAGAAGGGCGTACACCGCGGCCACGACGGCCGCCTCGGTCGGCGTAAACAAGCCGGCCTTCATGCCGCCAATGATGATGACAGGCAAGAACATGGCGAAAGTGCTGTCGGCGGTAATTTGCAGGCGCTTGGCGAGCGGCAATTTTGGCGTCGGCTTGACGTTCTCCTTTTTCGCCACGATCCACCAGGCAATGCCAATGGCCACACCCATCAGTATTCCGGGCACAATGCCGGCGAGAAAGAGCTTGGTGATCGACACATTGCCTGCCACACCAAAGAGGATAAAAGCAATCGACGGCGGGATGACCGGGGCGATGATGCCGCCGGCAGCCACCAGGCCCGCAGAGCGTCCCACGTTGTAGCCGGCGGTCTTCATCATCGGGATCATGATCGCGGCGATTGCTGCCGTATCGGCGATCGCCGAACCCGACAGCGAAGCCATGATGATCGCCGCCATCACCGCCACATAACCCAGGCCGCCACGGAAGTGTCCGACCCAGGCGATTCCCAGGTTCACGATGCGTTTGCTCAACCCACCGGCATTCATGAACTCGCCAGCGAGCAGGAAGAAAGGCACGGCCAGCAAGGGGAAGTTATCCGCGCCATCGACAAAGCGTTGCGCCAGGATTTGCGTATCGAACGCCTGCAGCGTGCCGTTACTGGCCAGGTAAGCCATCAAAGACACGCCACAGACCAGCAGCGAATAGGCGATCGGCATGCCAAGCGCCATCGCCCCGATCAGCGAAAAAACAAATATGGATACGGTCATGACTTAGGCTTTCACGTCTTTGAGTTGGGCTTCGGCTTCTTTAAGGCCTTCGGCATCGATAACTTGCACCAGATCAGCTTCACTCAACTGTCCGGAGAACAGCAAATAGAGTTCCTTGATGTTAATGGCCCCCATCACGACGGCGACGAAATAGCCAACACCGTAAATCCAGATCATGGATATGCCGGCCACCGGTGAAAAATTGGTCACTTGCAGATCATGCATCTGGTAAGTGCCCCACAGGAACATGCCATTGCACATAAGCATCAATGCCTCGCTGAGGAAGAAGCACACCTGTTTTCCAGCCAGGGGCAAGACTTTGACCAGGGAGTCCATACCCAGATGCCCGCCTTCGCGCATGGCCACCATGGCGCCAATGTAGGTCAGCCAGATGAAGCAGTAACGCGACATTTCTTCGCTGATCAGGATGCCGGAGTCGAAGACATAGCGCATCACCACGTTGCCAAACACCATGACCACCATGGCGAACAACATCACCACTACCAGATGTTCCAGCAGCTTGAAAAATCCGTCTATCAGTTTTTGCATGTTCGCCGTTTCCAAAAATCACTCTGTGAACGTATATTCCCGCTTCTTATGAATCGATGGAACACTCGACACAATAATCGCCAATGAGCCAAAACCGAGCATGATAGCTCTAACCGTACGCTAAAGAAAGGCCAAACCATGGCCATCGGATTGCCACGCAACAGCCTTGCTCGGATTCATCCCCGGAACAAGAAGGAGGCAATCGCCGTGTTCAGCTATCTCGCAGAGAAGGGCTGCATGGGCAGGCACGAAACGAACGACATCCTGTTGAACCTGATCGGGCGATTTGGCGGGGAAGCGTCAGAGCATTGAACCCAGATTGTCCATTAGCCCCAAACCCGTTCGCCCTGAGCCTGTCGAAGGGCCGTTCATGGTTCGACGCCCCGCAGGAAGTCCTCCTGGGGGACAAGCTCACCACGAACGGTTTTTTGCCCCAAATTTCG
>CAIVZW010000622.1 GCA_903910495.1 uncultured beta proteobacterium | reverse complement strand
TCGACGAGTTCAAGAAAAAAGGCCTGGCCATCGTCAATGTCGATCGCAAGAGTTTTGTCGATGCGGTGCTGAAGTCCTCCCCCGTCGAATCCATGGGATTTGACCGCAAGGATTACGACCGCATCGTCGCAATCAAGTAGACCAGCGCCGTGCCCACCCCTTCCCGCAAAGCGGGAGGGGTCCGGCAGAAGGATATTCCGCCATGCAAAAAGATCAAAAACTCGTTACCGAGGATGGTCAGTTGCACATCCAGGACGAGGAAGTGGACTTCTCCGACGTCACCATCGAGGGCTGGATTTCCCTGGGCATCTTCTGGGTGATGGGGGTGACAGTTCTGATTCAGTTCCTCACCCGCTACGTGCTGAACGACTCCGCCTCATGGACGGAAGAGATCGCACGCTACCTGCTGATTGCCACCGTTTTTGTCGGTTCGGCCGTTGGTGTGACAAAAAACAATCATATCCAGGTGGATTTCTTCTACCACTTCATGCCGAATTTCTTGGCGCGAGCCATGGCCACTCTGGTGGATGCGGGACGCATGTTGTTCTTTGGCGCCGCCTCGGTTTTGACCTGGCAGATGATGGGGAAACTGGAAGGTTATCGGATGACGCTCATCGACCTGCCGGTGAACATTGTGTATGCCATCTGCCTTGCCGGCTTCGTGGCGATGCTGGTGCGATCCGTTCTGGTCGCACGCATCCATTGGCAGCGAGGCTACTCCGTGCTGGAGCGGCCGGAGTCCACCATGAGTGACCGCTAGGGCGAATGGCCGGCCCACTACGCTGATTGCAAGGAAAAGAATCCCATGCTCAAAATCATCTTCCTGTTTTGTATGGCCGGCGGCATGCCCGTTGCGATAGCCATGGCCGGCTCGTCGCTCGCCTACATACTATGGGCCGGCACGATGCCATCGCTGGTGGTGGTGCAGCGCATGATCGCCGGCGTCGACAGCTTCCCCCTGCTGGCTGTCCCCTTTTTCATCCTGGCTGGCAACCTGATGAACAATGCCGGCATCACCACCCGCATCTTCAATTTTGCCCTGGCACTGGTCGGGTGGATGAGAGGTGGTCTCGGGCATGTCAATGTTCTTGCCTCGGTTATCTTTGCGGGAATGAGCGGCACCGCCATTGCCGACGCGGCGGGCCTGGGCACGATAGAAATCAAGGCCATGGAAGAGAATGGATATGACACCGAATTTTCGGTGGGCGTAACGGCTGCATCCGCGACGCTGGGTCCCATCATTCCACCCAGCCTGCCATTCGTAATCTACGGAATGATGGGCAACGTGAGCATTGGCGCACTTTTTCTCGCGGGAATCCTGCCCGGTGGGCTACTGGCAGTGGCAATGATGCTCACGGTGACTTACTTTGCACGGAAGAATGGCTGGGGAGGGGATGTCAAGTTTCAGTGGCACAAAGTCATCAAGGCTTTGATCGAACTGGCCGTGGTCGTCGCGACGCCGCTGCTGATCTGGCTGTTGATTGCGGGGGTCGGACTGCAACCTCAAGCCTCGGTGATCGGATGCTTCTTTCTTCTTTTCGCCGCTGACAAAATATTCAAATTCGATGCGGTCCTGCCGATCATGACACCCGTTTTGCTGATCGGTGGTATGACCAGTGGCCTTTTTACCCCCACTGAAGGGGCGATCGCTGCGTGCGTCTGGGCCATGGTGCTGGGTTTTGCATGGTACCGCGTGCTCAAGTTCAAGATGTTCGTTAAGGTTTGTCTGGAAACGGTCGAAACGACCTGTACGGTGCTGTTCATCGTCGCTGCCGCCAGCCTTTTCGGCTGGATGCTGACCTCTACGGGGGTAACTGCGGAAGTTGGCCGGTGGGTGCTGGGCTTCACCAAGGACCCCATGGTCTTCTTGCTAATCGCCAATGTGTTGATGCTATTTGTCGGCTGCTTTCTCGAACCCACCGCCTCGATTACCATCCTGGTGCCCCTGCTGATGCCGATTTTCCTGCAACTTGGCGTGGATCCCATCCACTTTGGCGTGGTGATGGTCTTGAACCTGATGATCGGGCTGTTGCATCCACCAATGGGCATGGTGCTGTTTGTCCTGGCGCGCATCGCCAAGCTCAGCGTGGAGCGAACCACGATGGCCATCCTGCCGTGGCTGGTGCCGCTTCTCGGGGGGTTGGTGATCATCACCTACTTCCCCATTGTGACCCTGTGGTTGCCCAAAATGTTTTTTTGAAGCCGCCTGTCGGCCTACCCCTTTGATCTGCCTTTAACCCAAGCAGTCCCATTAACGCAAACAAACGAGGAAATATCATGCCCTACATTCCGCCACAAAACAGACCTTCCATTGACCAGAGCGTGCAAGCGCTCGCGCAAAGAATAGCGGCGAAACTCGAAAAGGAAGACATCTCCGCAGCCATTTCCGAACTGTATCGCGACAGTTTCATGAAAATAGCACGGTTCATCGTTGTGCTCGAAAAGGAGAATGCCGACGCGAGCCCTGTCGATGAAGAACAAGCGGTAGCCAAGAGCATCGTGCTTGCTGCAAGAATGTATGAGCAGCAGGGAGGATTCCTGGGGGAACTGAATTACGCACTCACCCGTTTCATCCAGTTTGTGCCTTACAACATGTACAAGAAAGGGGTGTGGAAAGAGGCACTGCGTTACTGGTTGTATCCCGAGACGGTCGGCGCATTGGTTCGCAGCAGCTGCGAAATGCACGAGGCGTTTGACAATGACTGGATTTCAAACGGCATCGCAGGCGTATTTGAAGATGTGAAGGACGAGTATAAGCGCCGGGTCAACACAGCCTATGAGGCGCTCCAGATACGCAAGAGTGGCGATTGTTATGACAAGTCGCCCTTCCGCACGCAGCTGGTGGAATTTGAAGCTTCAGGGACGAAGGGCTGGATTGAAGTCATGCTCCCCCAGTCAAACCCCGAATAGATAACAATGAAGACCGTGGCTGCAATCTATACGACAAACACCCTGATCGAACCGACCAAGGCGATGTTTTCAGAACTCATGCCGGAACACCGCCTGATCAATATCCTCGACGACAGCATGATCCGGGATGTCATAAGCGCCGACGGCGTCACTTCGGCCGTCAGGCGCAGGCTGTTTGCGTACTGCCGCGCCTGTGAAGACATGGGGGCTGACGTCATTCTCGAAACCTGCTCATCGGTAGGCGATCTCGTCGACGAGATTCAACCTTTCGTTAACTTGAAGATCCTGCGAATCGATGAGCCGATGGCGAGACGGGCGGTCGAGACGGGCTCTTCAATTGCGGTGCTGGCGACATTGCCGACCACCCTCCAGCCGACGATCGGCCTGGTCCGTTCGGTGGCGAGAAAGATGGGCAAGACGGTCACGATTGTTGATGGCTTGGCAGAAGGGGCTTTTCAGGCACTCTCGGAAGGAAAACCCGAGTTGCATGACGAGATTCTGATGCGAACTGCCGTGGCTGTTGCCGAGAAAGCAGAAGTCATTCTTCTGGCGCAGGGATCTATGGCGCGCATGCAGGAGGCCATTGCCAAAGCAACCGGGAAACCAGTGTTCTCAAGTTTGCGCCTGGGGTTGGAAAGCGTGAAAACCTTCCTGGAAAACCCAAATCGTATTTCGGAATAGTAACGGGACAATTGGTTGCCACCCCCGTAGATCAGTGATTTCTACAGACCTAACTTTTCAGGAGAACCCCAATGTCGTCCGCATCCTGTAGTGAACGTTTCGCAAATACTGCCGGCATCAAATTGACTAGTTCGACCGAACTCTACCCGGCGAACCACCTAGCCGGAGATGACGGATTGCCGATGCTCGTGGTAGAAAATACTCTTGGACGTGCAGTGATCGCGCTGCAAGGCGCTCACCTGATGGCTTTTCAGCCAGCAAATCAGCGAGAAATGCTCTGGGTTTCGCCAAAGTGCGTCCTGGAAACCGGCAAGCCCATTCGTGGCGGCATCCCACTATGTCTTCCCTGGTTTGGTCCAGGTTCAGACGGAAAGACCTTGCACGGCTTTGCTCGCACCATGACATGGTCCTTGGCAAGTGCAGAGCATACGGCAAATGGCGCTACCCATCTCGTGCTGAAGTTGGCTGGTGATGATAGCACTTGCGAAATTTGGCCGTATGCCTTTGAGTTCTGTCTCGAAGTGGTTGTAGGCAAAGAACTCAGACTGGGTTTTTCCGCTGAAAATTGCAGCGCCGTTGTTGCTCCCTTTTCTTTTGCATTCCACACCTACTTCGCCGTGCCAAATGTCGCAGATGTCAGTGTAACAGGACTGGATGGCGTGACTTTTCTCGACAAAACGGATAATGGCACACGAAAACAACAGGAAGGCGATGTCAAGATTTGCGCCGAAACCGTCAGAATTTATCTGGATGTACCGGCTATTCAAACCGTTGAAACTACTGTGGATAGTTTCAAGATCGAATCCAACGCCAAGAGCGCTGTGGTCTGGAATGCTTGGAATGCCGACAAGAATTTTTCTGATATTGGCGAAGGCAACCATGTCGGGTACATATGTGTTGAACGCGGCGATGTGGCTAACAACGCAATGACATTACAACCGTCTGAAACTTATAAAGTCTGGATGACTTTGTCTTTCTTAGGAAGAATCTAAGCAGCATAAAGCTACCCGATCCCCCAACTAATACTGAGGAGTCTGTGATGACAGTTCTATTGGGATGCATCGCCGACGATTTCACCGGCGGCACCGACCTGGCCGGTATGCTGGTCAAGGCCGGCATGCGCACGGTACAAATGATCGGTGTGCCGAAGGAGCCGATTGGCGATGACATCGACGCTGTCGTGATCGCCCTTAAATCGCGCACGACGCCTGCCAACGAGGCCATCGCCGAGTCGCTGGCCGCACTGCGCTGGCTGCAGAAAGCCGGCTGCCGGCAGTTCTACTTCAAATACTGCTCGACCTTCGATTCGACGGCCAAGGGCAACATCGGCCCGGTCGGCGAAGCGCTGATGCAGGCCCTGGGCAGCAACTTCACCATCGCCTGCCCGGCGTTCCCGGTCAATGGACGGACCATCTACAAGGGCCATCTGTTCGTCGGCGACATCCTGCTCTCCGATTCGGGCATGCGTCACCATCCGCTGACCCCGATGACCGACGCCAGCCTGGTGCGCGTGCTGCAGGCGCAGATCAAGGGCAAGGTCGGTCTGGCCGAGCATTCCACCGTGCTCAAGGGCGCCGAGGCCATCCGCGCCCGCTTCAAGGCACTGGAAGCCGAAGGCTGCAATTTTGCCGTGGTCGATGCCCTGTCCAATGACGACCTGATGAGCATCGGTGCGGCGTGTGCTGACATGCCGCTGGTCACGGCAGGTTCCGGCATTGCCCTCGGGCTGCCGCAGAATTTCCGGCGCGCTGGCCTGCTTGCCGACGATCTGGTCGCCGATGCCCTGCCGCCCACCGGCGGATTGCGTGCGGTCATTTCGGGCAGCTGTTCCGTCGCCACGCAAGGGCAGGTCGCCGCCATGCGCTTGGCGCACCCGGCCTTCAATATCGACCCCTTCGAACTGGCGCGCGGCACCGATGTGGTTGGCACGGCTCTGGAATGGGCGGCTAGTCGCATCAAGGACGGCCCGGTGCTGATCTACGCCACGGCGGCGCCGGAAGCGGTCAAGGCCGTGCAGGCCCAGCTGGGCACGGAGAAAGCCGGCAGCCTGGTCGAGGAAGCGTTGGCGGCCATCACCAAGGGACTGGTCGGACTGGGCGTCGGGCAACTGATCGTGGCCGGCGGCGAAACCGCCGGTGCCGTGGTCAAGGCGCTTGGCGTTACCGGCCTGCGCATCGGACCGGAAATCGATCCCGGTGTGCCATGGACGGTGGGTATTACGGAAGACTCCAGCCAGAAGCCTCTGGCACTGGCGCTCAAGTCGGGTAACTTCGGCACGCCGGACTTCTTCCTCAAGGCCTGGAGCAAGCTGGCATCATAGCGGCATATATATATAAAACATATTGGTGCTATTGAAAGCTTGAATGATGCTTGCCCTAATCTCTGATGCAATCCGATAAATATCAAAGCATGTATCGGGGTTATCTCGAGCATCCTAGATCTGTGAAGAAATGCGTTTCTATCTGAAAGCTAAGGATTCGATATCTGGCGCCATAGTCTCAATCAGTGCCTGTACAGGTGCTTCTTTAATACCCGACGGCCGCGTCAGTCGCATGGCGGCAAAACACCCGATACATTCTACTAAGTCGGTCTGCTGCAAGAGACGACGCAGTATGATATCTGGGTTAGATAGCGGACCGCGACCCCGCGACAACCCGTGGATAGCCCTATTCCGCAATGACCCATTTATCAATGTCGACTTTCTACCCAACTGACTGGGGCTAACCCTATTGACCATCAGCGATTCAACTTGACGAGCATTAAGTTGTGCCTATGGTCAATGCAAACATAAGTTTATCTGATGTAATTCTAATAATAGTCTTATTGTGATTATGAATAAACTTCTCCAAAATCC
>CAIVZW010000621.1 GCA_903910495.1 uncultured beta proteobacterium | reverse complement strand
GTACAGTACGGTCAGGGCAAGTTGCAGGTCGTGCAGGCCGAAGCGATTTTTGCGCAAGCTTCGCAGGATCTGATCCTGCGTGTGGCGCAGGCCTATTTCGACGTCCTTTATGCCAACGAGAATCTCAAGGCCGTGCGTGCCAACAAGCAGGCAATTTCCCAGCAGCTCGAACAGGCGAAGAAGAACTTCGAGGTGGGGACGGCAACCATCACCGATTCGCAGGAAGCACAGGCGCGTTACGATCTGGCCAGTGCGCAGGAAATTGCCGGCGAAAGTGATCTGGACGTCAAGCGTTATGCCCTGCGCGTCATCGTCGGCAAGGATTCCGGTGAACTCAACCGGCTCAAGCCGCAGGCTGAGCTGAAACCCCCGCAGCCGGCCAGCATGGACAAATGGGTCGATGCCGCCGCCAAGGACAGTTTTACCGTTCAGGCCCAGCAAATTGCGGCCGAGGTCGCCGCCAAGGAAGTCGAGCGCGTGCGGGCCGGGCATTACCCGACACTCGATGCGGTGGCCAACTACGG
Organism: uncultured beta proteobacterium; assembly: GCA_903910495.1. The sequence goes on along the minus strand of CAIVZW010000621.1, from coordinate 4,396 downwards.
CAAGAGCAAGTCAACAACATCCTATGCGACGACTGACAGTCTGAATACCAATGCAAGCAACATCGGCTTGCAGCTCAACATCCCGATCTTTCAGGGCGGCTACGTCAGCTCCAAGACGCGTGAGGCGGTAGCCAACCGTATGGCGGCCGAGGCGGCGCTGGAAAGTGCCAGGCGAACCGCAGCGCTCAATACGCAGCAATCCTTTCTCGGTGTGGTCAGCGGTCTGTCTCAGGTCAGGGCGCTGGATGCGGCACTGGTTTCAAGCCTGAGCGCGCTGGCGTCGAACAAGCTCGGTTATGAAGTCGGGGTGCGCATCAATATCGACGTACTCAACGCAGAGAATCAGGTTTATGTCACCCGGCGCGATCTGGCCAAGGCGCGGTTCGACACGCTGCTTTCCCAGCTCAAACTGAAGTCGGCGGTGGGTTCGCTCGGCGAGGCCGATCTCGAACAGATCAATCCGCTGTTCGAAGCGCCGTAATTTCCCGGATCAGCGCGACGGTTCTGGCCGTTGCGCCGCGATGCGCCTGACTGAAGCGTGTTGCCGCATCACGCATGGCCTGTAACTCTTCATCATTCTTCAAGAGCCGCTCCACTGCGCACGCCGCGCCGTCCGCGTCGGCAATTCGTTGTGCGGCACCGCAGGCAATGGCGTCCTCAGTGGCCTGGGCAAAATTATACGTATGCGGGCCGACCAGCACCGGGCAGCCGCAGGCGGCCGCTTCGATCAGGTTCTGTCCGCCGAAGGGCAGCAGCGTTCCACCGATCAGGGCCACGTCGGCTGCAGCAAAATAGGCCGGCATTTCGCCCATGCTGTCGCCGAGCCAGACCTGTGTTTCAGTGGCAGGGAACGCGCTATCACTGCGCCGGCAATAGGCGATTTTTCGCTCATCAAGTAGCGCGGCGATTTCAGCGAAGCGTTGCGGGTGACGCGGCACGAGCAGGAGCAGCAGGCCGGGCCGATTGATGCGCGCCAAGGCCTCGAGGATCAGCGCTTCTTCCCCGTCGCGCGTGCTGGCGGCCAGCCATACCGGTCGTGGCCCAAGAGCCTGCCGCCACTGGGCACCAAGTTGCAGTTTCTCGGGTGACGGGGTGACGTCAAACTTGATGTTGCCGAGGACGCTGACACGACTGGCGCCGATGGCCAGCAATCGCTCTGCGTCGGCGGGCGTCTGCGCCGCGACGGCGTGCAGCGCGGCAAGCGCCGGACGAATGAGCGGCGAGAAACGCTGGTACCCGCGTTGCGAACGTGCCGAAAGACGGGCGTTAACCAGCAGCAGGGGCAACTTGCGGCGCCGGGCGGCGGCGATCAGATTGGGCCACAGTTCCGTTTCCATCAGCAGGCCGAGGCGCGGCCTGAAGTGCTCGAAAAACCGTCCGCAGGCGTCAGGCAGGTCGTAGGGGAGATAAGCCTGCAGCAGGCGCGGGCCGTATTTGGCCAGCAGTTCACCGCCGGTCGCGCGGCCGGTCGGCGTCATGTGCGTGAGCAGCAGGGTGTGCTCCGGGTACTCCTCCAGCAGCGCCTTGATCAGCGGTTCCGCCGCGCGCGTCTCGCCGACCGAAACGACGTGCAGCCAGAGCAGCCGGTCCGGGGTCGCCTGAGGGTAGAAACCATAGCGTTCGCCGAGGTGGCGGAGATACTCCGGCTGCCGCCGCGCCCGCCACAGCAGGCGCAGCCAGACCAGCGGCTGGGCGAGATAGCAGAAGAGCGAATAGAAGAAGCGGGGCATCAGCGCAGTTCCTGCTCAGCCACGTTGAGCACTTCGGCGGCTGTCGGGGCTCGTCCCGGCACACCGAGATTGCGGAAAAAACCACTGCCATAGACCCCGGTGAGTGCCGGGTCGCTTGCCATGTAAAGCGCAATGGTCGGCACGCGCAGGGCCGTGGCCAGATGCACCAGACCGGTGTCGACGCCAATGGCCAGCCGGGCGGCGCCAATCAGCCCGGCCAGTTGGCGCAGGCTCATCGCCGGGGCGACGCGGGCGCCGGTAACGGCAGCGGCAATGCGCTCGGCACGCTGTCGTTCCGCTGCACTGCCCGAAGGAAAAACGGGGGTCAGACCATGATCGATTAGAGACTGGGCGACGACAATCCAGCTGGCTTCTTCCCACAGCTTGTCGTCACGGCTGGTTGCCGTGAACAGTACCGCATGGCGCTGGCCGGCAAGCCAGGACAGATCAACCTCAGGGGGTGAAATGCCGTAATTGAGCGGCAGGTCGACGGGGTAGTCAAAGGCCGCCGCACTCAGCCAGCGATTGCGTTCAACGGCATGCACGTTGCGTGGAATGACGAAAGTTTCATCATAGAAACGTGCTGCCAGCGGCTCGCGCGTCACTTCGGCCGCGTAGCCGTAGCGACGGCCTTTGGCTTGCCTGGCAATCAGCGCACTCTTGAGCAGGCCCTGCGTATCGAGGATGGCATCGTAGGCTGTGCGGCCAATGTGACTTCTGAATTTTCCGATTTCGCGCCAGGTGGCCGGTTGCGCGAGCGACTTGCGCCAGCGCCGCAGGGCCACCGGGATGATGTCGCTGACATCCGGGTGCAGGCGCGGGAGCTCAACAAAGGCTTCTTCGACGCACCAGTCAATCTGCGCATCGGGAAATGACAGGCGCAGATCGCTGACCACCGGCAGATTGTGAATGACATCGCCAAGCGAAGAGGTTTTGACCAACAAGATGCGCATCGGCGGTTAAAATAGGCGCTGGCAGGAAAGGACGCATTATCCCAGATTGTTCACTGATGCTGTGGGTCGGGCTTCAGCCCGACAAACGACGGGCAAGTCGGCCTGAAGGCCGACCTACATTGAAGGACATGACTTGATACTGGTAACGGGCGGTGCGGGCTTCATCGGAGCCAATTTCATTCTCGACTGGCTGCGCGATTGCGACGAGCCGGTACTCAACCTTGACAAGCTGACCTATGCCGGCAACCCCGAGAACCTGGCCGGGCTGGCCGGTGATCCGCGTTATGCGTTTATCCACGGCGATTTCGGCGATCAGACGCTGATCGATGGCCTGTTGCACAAGCACCGGCCGCGTGCGGTGATCAATTTCGCTGCCGAAAGTCACGTCGATCGTTCGATTCACGGCCCCGGCGAATTCATCCAGACCAATATCGTCGGCACCTTCACCCTGCTCGAAAGCCTGCGCGCCTACCTTGCCACGATGAGCGATGCGGAGAAGGAGGCGTTCCGTTTTCTGCATGTTTCGACTGATGAGGTTTACGGCTCTCTCGGCAAGGACGATCCGGCCTTCACCGAAACCAAGCGCTACGAGCCGAACAGCCCGTACTCGGCGTCCAAGGCGGCGTCCGACCATCTGGTGCGCGCCTACCATCACACCTACGGCCTGCCGGTACTGACGACCAATTGCTCGAACAACTACGGCCCCTACCAGTTTCCCGAAAAACTGATTCCGCTGATGATCGTCAATGCGCTGGCCGGCAAAGCGCTGCCGATCTACGGCGACGGCCAGCAGATTCGCGACTGGCTGTACGTGAGCGATCACTGCGTGGCCATCCGGCGCGTACTGGCGGCGGGGAAAATTGGCGAGACCTACAATATCGGCGGCTGGAACGAAAAGCCCAACCTCGACATCGTCCATGCCATCTGCAACCTGCTCGACGAATTGCGTCCGCGCGCCGATGGCAAAGCCTATCGCGAGCAGATCACTTACGTCACCGACCGGCCGGGACACGACCGTCGTTACGCCATTGACGCCACCCGGATCGAGCGCGAACTCGGATGGACGCCGGCCGAAACCTTCGAGACCGGTATCCGCAAGACCGTGCAGTGGTATCTCGACAATCAGCCGTGGATCAGCAATGTGCAGTCGGGTGCCTATCGCGCCTGGGTCGAAAAGAACTACGGCGGGCGCGGCAAATGAAAATCCTGCTCTTCGGCAAAGGGGGGCAGGTCGGCTGGGAATTGCAGCGCAGCCTGGCGCCCCTGGGGCAGGTGGTCGCCCTCGATTTCGACAGTGCCGACGGGCTCTGCGGCGACTTCGGCGATCTGGACGGGCTGGCCGCAACCGTGCGGCGTGTGGCGCCGGACGTCATCGTCAATGCCGCGGCCTATACGGCGGTCGTCAAGGCCGAATCGGAGCCGGAACGGGCGCGCACGATCAATGCGCTGGCGCCTGGCGTGCTGGCGGATGAAGCGCAGAAACTGGGCGCCTGGCTGGTGCATTATTCGACCGATTACGTGTTCGACGGGAGCGGCACCCGTCCATGGCGGGAGTCTGACCCCACGGGGCCACTCAGCATCTATGGCAAAACCAAGCTGGAAGGCGAACACGCCGTGGCATGCTGTGCGTGGCATTTGATTTTCCGTACCAGCTGGGTCTATGCCGCGCGTGGGGCGAATTTCGCCAGGACCATGCTGCGGCTGGCGGTTGAG
>CAIVZW010000620.1 GCA_903910495.1 uncultured beta proteobacterium | reverse complement strand
CTGCCCGCCGGGCGCCTCAAAACGGGTACTCCGCCGCGCCTTGATGGCAAGAGCATAGACTTCTCGGTGCTGGAGGAGCAGCATTCGGACGATCCGCTGCCGGTGTTTTCCCTGCTCGGTCACGCCAGCCAGCATCCGCAGCAGTTGCCCTGCTGGATCACCAGTACCAACGAGCGGACGCACGACATCATTCGCGCCAACCTCGACCGTTCGCCGATGTATACCGGGGTGATCGAGGGCGTGGGGCCGCGCTACTGCCCATCGATTGAAGATAAGATCCACCGTTTTGCCACCAAGAGCAGCCACAACATCTTCCTTGAACCGGAAGGCCTGACGACACACGAAATCTATCCGAACGGGATTTCGACGAGTCTGCCTTTCGACGTTCAACTGGCGCTCGTGCGCTCAATGCGCGGGCTGGAGAACTGCCACATCCTGCGTCCCGGCTATGCCATCGAATACGATTACTTCGACCCTTGCGGCCTCTACGCCTCGCTCGAAACCAAGGCCATCCACGGCTTGTTTTTTGCCGGTCAGATCAATGGGACAACAGGCTACGAGGAAGCGGCTGCGCAGGGCTTGCTGGCCGGGGCCAACGCGGCGCTGCAGGTGCAGGGCAAGGAGCCATGGACGCCGCGTCGTGACGAGGCCTATCTCGGCGTACTGGTCGATGACCTGATTACCCGAGGAATTTCAGAGCCGTACCGCATGTTCACCAGTCGCGCCGAATATCGCCTGTCCCTGCGCGAAGACAATGCCGACATGCGTCTCACTGAGCATGGCCGGCGTCTCGGGCTGGTCGGGGATGCACGCTGGGCAGCTTTCTGTGAGAAGCGAGAGGCGATTGCCCGCGAGCAGGAACGGCTCAGATCAACCTGGGTGCATCCCGCCAAGGTGCCGGTTGACGAGGCACTGCGCGTGCTGGGTAAGCCGATTGAGCGCGAATACTCGCTGCACGATCTGTTGCGCCGACCCGATGTGAGTTATGCCAGCCTGATGTCATTGAAGCTTGCTGACGCGCCTGCTGGTGCCGGACTTTCCGACCCGCTGGTTGTCGAGCAGGTCGAGATTCAGGCTAAATATCAGGGTTATATCGAGCGTCAGCTCGAAGAGGTGGCGAAAAGTCTGGCCAATGAGCAGACCCGCCTTCCGGGGAGCATCGATTACAGCCGGATTGGCGGCTTGTCGAACGAGATTCAGCAAAAGCTGATCCGGCAAAAACCAGAGACCCTCGGCCAGGCCTCGCGCATTCAGGGCATGACGCCAGCGGCCATATCGATACTGCTGGTTCATCTCAAGCGCGGCGCTCCCGACGCGTCATGCCGGAACGCATGAACCCGGCGGCGCAACTGGCGCAGGGCCTCGCCGAACTGGGCATTGATTTTCCGCCGGCTGTGCAGGAGAAGCTGCTCGCCTATGTCGCCCTGCTCTACAAGTGGAACAAGACCTATAGCCTGACGGCACTGCGCGAACAGGAAAAGGCAGTCAGTCACCACCTGCTCGATTCGCTGGCGGTGCTGTCTTACGTGCCGGCGGGAAGATTGCTGGATGTCGGCAGCGGCGGGGGAATGCCGGGAATACCGTTGGCCATTGCCCGCCCGGATTTACGCGTGACCCTGCTCGACAGTAACTCGAAGAAGGCGGCTTTTCTGCAACAGGCGACGATCGAGCTGGTATTGCCCAATATTTCCGTTCACTGCGGGCGAGTCGAACAGTATCATCCCCTGTTTGGCTTTTCCGCGATCACCGCGCGTGCATTTTCCGAACTGGCTGATTTTGTCGGCTTGTCACGGCACCTTCTGGAGCCCGGAGGGCGCTGGCTGGCCATGAAAGGTGTCTGGCCGCATGATGAAATTGGGCGCTTGCCGGCCGATGTGCAGGTTGCAGCCGTGCATCGCCTGCAGGTACCGGGCGTTGAGGGTGAGCGGCATCTGGCCGTGTTAAGAAGCGCTGGCGCAGGAAGTTTTGGCTTAGGGGAGAGTTAAAGTTGGCAAAAATACTGGCAGTTACCAACCAGAAAGGCGGCGTCGGCAAAACGACAACGGCGGTCAATCTGTCCGCCTGTCTGGCTGTCCTCGGGCAGCGTGTGCTGATGATCGACCTTGATCCGCAGGGTAATGCAACCACCGGCTGTGGCGTCGTCAAGCGTGAGGCGCTGCCTACGGTTTACCAGATTCTGATCGGGCGCTCGACACTGACTGAAGCACGCATCCGGACTGATTTCGGTTTCGACATCCTGCCTGCCAATCGTGAGCTGGCCGGTGCCGAAGTCGACCTGATCGAGATAAGCGGGCGTGAATTCCGTTTGCGCGATGCCTTGGCGCCGGTGGTCAATGAATACGATTTCATCCTGATGGATTGCCCGCCAGCGCTGAATATGCTGACCGTTAATGGGCTGGTGGCTGCCGATGCGGTGATGATTCCGATGCAGTGCGAGTACTACGCGCTGGAGGGCTTGACCGATCTGGTGGCCACGCTCAAGAAAGTACGCGCCAATCTCAACGCCAGACTCGAAATCGAAGGCTTGCTGCGCACTTTGTTCGATCCGCGCTCGACGCTGACGCAACAGGTTTCCGGCGAACTTGTCGATCATTTCGGCAGCAAGGTCTATCGCACCATCATCCCGCGCAATGTCCGTCTGGCCGAAGCGCCCTCTTATGGCAAGCCGGTCAGTGCCTTCGACAGGCAATCAAAGGGCGCCCTGGCTTATATGGCCTTGGCGCAGGAAGTCCTCGACCGTCGTGATGGCGTTGTGCGCTCCGACGTCGAACAAGGAGCAGAAGCATGAAACTGAAAGGACTCGGTCGCGGCCTTGATGCGCTGCTTGCCGGCAATGAAACGCAAGGCAGGGAGCAGCAACGTTCCTTGCCGGTCGGCAATCTGCAACCGGGAAAATACCAGCCGCGCACCCGGATGGACAACGCTGCGCTGGAAGATCTGGCGGCTTCGATTCGCGCACAGGGTCTGATGCAGCCCATTCTCGTCCGCCCGGTTGGAGATAAACCCGGCGAAGACCGTTTCGAGATCGTCGCCGGTGAACGTCGCTGGCGTGCCGCGCAAATGGCGGGTTTGAGAGAAGTGCCGACCCTGATTCGCGAAATTCCCGACGATTCGGCGCTGGCCATGGCACTGATCGAGAACATTCAGCGCGAAAACCTTAATCCGCTGGAAGAAGCGCAGGGCCTGCAACGGCTGATTGACGAGTTTTCGATGACGCATCAACAGGCTGCAGACGCCGTGGGAAGGTCACGGCCAGCCGCATCGAATCTGCTCCGCCTGTTGCAGTTGGTGGCGCCGGTACAGGAGTTGCTGATGCGCAGCGAGATTGATATGGGCCATGCGCGCGCGCTGTTGCCCTTGTCCGGTGCGCTGCAGATCCAGCTCGCCCAGCGCGTGGTGCAGAAAGGACTGTCGGTACGTGAGACCGAACGTCTGGCACAACATGCCCTGAAACCGCCAAAAGAGCCTGAATCCAGACAGCCGGATCGCGACGTGCTGCGTCTGCAGGAGGAAATCTCAGACTTCCTCGGGGCACAGGTGGAAATTCGCACCAACAAGAAAGGTGCCGGTAAAATACAGATCGAATTCGGAAACTTGGACCAGCTTGAAGGGATTTTGCAACGCTTGCGCCAGGGGTTTTGAGATTTCCGATCCGGACCGGATGATTTCAAGGCTAATTCATGCTGATTTATGGTGGGCGAAGTGTTACATTGCCTCAATGCATTACTGAATATTGACCGGTTTAATTATAGATCTTATAGTAGACTAAACGACTTGCAGCGGTTCGCCATATTTTTTGCATTGCGCTAATGTTCAGAGCTATCCTTCTTCAGGTGGTGGCAACAGCATTGACATCGCTGGCGGCGGGTTTGTTGGCGGGAACGCGGGGGGCCGTGTCGGCAGCATTGGGTGGGGTAGCATGTACCCTACCTAATTTTTTGTTTGCCTTGCGCCTGAAGTTCGTGGCGAGTCGCCCCGGAGCTTCATACCCGGCCAATTTCTTTCTTGGCGAATTGGTCAAGATTGCAGCAACAATCGGGTTGCTGGTGTTTGTTGTAAGTGAGTACGCTGATCTGCATTGGCCTTCCATGCTGATTGGACTGGGGCTTGCATTGCAAGCAGGTTTTTTGGCTTTTTGGAAAAAGTCCTGATCATGGCTACTGGTCACGAAGCTGCAGCAAATGCACCGAACGCCGGCGAATACGTCGTCCACCACCTGACCCAGTTGAACACCACTGGGCATGCACAGACATCCATTGTTGACTTCAGCGTAGTCAATCTCGATACCCTTTTTTACTCGATCCTGATGGGTATTCTTGGCCTGTTTCTCATGTGGCGCGTGGTCAGGAGTGTTACTTCCGGTGTTCCCGGGCGCGGCCAAGCGGCACTTGAAATCCTCATTGAAATGGTGGCTAACCAGGCCAAGGCTATTGTGCACAGCGAACAGTCGCGCAAGTTTGTCGCACCGCTGGCTTTGACCGTGTTCGTCTGGGTTTTTCTGATGAATTCGATGGATTTTTTGCCGGTCGATGCGCTGCCAGGGCTCTGGCAGTGGTTTACCGGAAACCCTCATGCCTATCTGCGTGTGGTGCCGACTGCGGATCTGAACGGGACGCTCGGCATGTCGATCAGCGTGCTGTTGCTCTGCTTCTGGTACAACATCAAGATCAAGGGGCTGGGAGGCTGGATTCATGAACTCTTTACTGCGCCATTTGGCAACCACCCCTTGCTCTACCTGCCCAATTTCCTGATGCAGATGATCGAATTTCTGGCCAAAACGGTTTCGCATGGCATGCGTCTGTGGGGCAACATGTACGCTGGCGAGTTGCTCTTCATGCTCATTGCGTTGATGGGTGCGACTTTTGGCGTGTCCAGCGGGCTGACCGGGCCTTTGTTGTGGATTGGTCAAGTGCTTGTCGGTACGGGCTGGGCGCTTTTCCATATTTTTATCGTGGTGTTGCAGGCGTTCATTTTCATGATGCTGGCGCTGGTCTATATCGGTCAGGCACATGAAGGTCATTAAGCGCAATATTCGTTGTTGTTCTGATTGTTAACTTAGTAACTCAATTTGAAGGAGTGGTCATGGAACATGTTCTGGGTAATGTAGCGCTGGCCTGCGGTCTGATCATCGGTTTGGGCGCTATCGGGGCTTGTATCGGCATCAGCCTGATGGGCGGCAAATACATTGAAGCCTCGGCCCGCCAGCCTGAACTGATGAATGAACTGCAAACCAAGATGTTCATGCTGGCCGGTCTGATTGACGCGGCTTTCCTCATCGGTGTGGGTATCGCCATGATGTTTGCCTTTGCCAACCCGTTTGTCCTCAAATAAGCGGACATCTGCCATCAACCTTTCAGAGGGAAGATAACCGTGAATCTGAATGCAACTCTGTTTGCCCAGATCGTTGTGTTCTTCATTCTGGCGTGGTTCACGATGAAGTTCGTGTGGCCGCCCATCATGAAGGCGCTCGACGAACGTGCGACAAAGATCGCCGAGGGCCTCGCTGCTGCCGAACGCGGCAGGCAAAGTCTCGATCTCGCTGCCAGGCATTCGGCAGAAGCCATGCGCGAGGGCAGGGAAAAGGTGGCTGAAGTTCTGGCTCAAGCCGAGACGCGCGCGCAGCGAATCATCGAGGACGCCAAAGTGCAGGCCAGGTTTGAAGCCGACAAGGTGGTTGCCGGCGCCAAGGCGGAGATTGAGCAGGAAGCGGCTCGAGTCAAGGAAGCACTGCGCGAACGTGTGGCCGAACTGGCGGTCGCTGGCGCAGAGAAGATTCTGCGCCGCGAAATCGATGCCAGGGTGCACGCCGAGATGCTGGCGACGATCAAACAGGACCTCTGACGCTCATGGCTGAATCTGTCACCATCGCTCGTCCCTATGCGCAGGCGGTTTTTCGTCTGGCGCGTGAAAGCAAGGCGCTGG
>CAIVZW010000619.1 GCA_903910495.1 uncultured beta proteobacterium | reverse complement strand
TCGAATGAAGAAGCGCAACCGATGCCGCTGGCGCGAGACCTCGTTCATGCTTGAGCTACTCTCACGCGCCACCCTGCCCATGCTTTCATTGCGCGATGCGCAACGCAACTGGCCCTCAGTGGCGTACCAGCTTGCCGAAGCGACACGAAAACGTATTTCACAAAATGCACGATTGCTCACAATATTAAGTTAGCGCTTATGGGCCTTCGCCGGAATGACGGGAATTCAAAGGTTCAGCTTTAGAACAAAATTACCCTGGCTGCTCCATTACCTGGCCTTGCGCTTAGTCGGCGACGCCTCTGTGGCGGCACCTTCCAGCGCGGTGGCGACAGACGGTGCCAGATAGTTGTCCTTGCTCACCACCGGCTTGCCGCTCTTGGCTTCCAGCGCTTTGCGCGCATCGCCGGCGATGGTGCCGCCTTCCTTGGCGGCCGTGCGGTTATCGGCAAAGCCTTGGGCGTCCTTACGCCGGGCGATTTCCGTGGTACCCGCTTCGCCCAGCATGGTGAAGATCAGCTCCAGATCGGTCATGTGGTCGCGCAGATTGTTACCAGTCTTTACCTTGTTCAGCCCCTTGATGCGGCTATGCGCACCGGGCGTAACACCGAAAGTGGCGCGGGCAATTTCGGCGGTCAGAATGGAATACTCCTTGCCCTCCTGCACGCCACGTTCTTTCCACTCGTCGGTCAGTTCACCGCGTATGGCAATAGAGCGCAACCGCTTTTCGATCCACGCCTGCGGATAGCCCTTGGCCTGATACAGCTCGCGGGCACGGGCACTGGCGAGTTCCGGATTTTCGATTTCCTTAACGCGTTCGTAGCCCACTTGCGCCAGCCAGCGTTTGAAGGGTTCGGCCTTGGGCGAAGGGATGGTCTGGATAATGCGGAACAGTCCCTCGGTGTTGGCACAATTTGTCGCACGCATTTTGCCGTCCGGTGCCAATAGCGAAAGGGGGGTACAAGTTGTACCCCAGTTGGCATCCAGCATCGTATCACGGCTCCGCATCTTCTTGATGTATTGCTTCACATCGGCCGAGTCTGTGAGAACGTCGACCACATCGACAATGGCGAACCACCACTCCTCGTTGTGCCAAGTACGGCGGATTGCCTTTTCCTGGAAAATGGCAATGTGATTTTCTGACTCGGCGGCTGGGATTAACTTGCTCATAATCTATACCCCCTTAGTATCCTCTTTACTCCCACTCCTTTAATGCTGTTTGACTGCTTGAAGGGCCACTTGTAGTTGAGCCACTGTAAATGTGAGCAAGGTTGGCCAGGTCCAGTCATCAAGCAGCACCGCGCTATTCGTATTGATTCCGCTGACCCAAGGTGCGCGTTTGGGCGGCCAACCAACAGCAATCATCGCGGCCCATAAATCCGCAGGCTTGAACTTGTGTGACTCCAAGGAAAACGGCAGGGCAAGATTCCTTCCGCGTGCCATTCCCCGCAGCCGCCCGATGAATGCCACACGCAAATACCCCGCAGCCAAAGCCAATTCTTCTGCTGTCGCACCGGATTTGTTCATCAGCTTCTCAGCGATGTTGATCGCACTTTGACCAAATTTTGTGGATTGATTGACGAATCGCATGGCTTTAACCGCGGCACGCAACTCGCCACCACTCATGCTTGTCGGATATGAATGGCTGCCCGGATTGAATACCGTGTCTCGATACAGCGCAAGCACGTTCAGCACGCCGGCCAACGCGGGTTTGGCATGTTTGTGAGCTGCCCAGCTCTCAAGCGCCGTGAAATAGACATTCGAATCAAGCTTGCGCGGCTCCAGACTGAAGCGAATCGGGACGTCATGTCTGGCGCACTGTATCTTGAGCCACATTTCGAATGCCGACCGGGCATAGACGGCAGCGGCACGCCAGTCACTTGCGGCAAGGTGCCGATCAGCGCGGTCGAGATATTCTTCTACTACATCCGCCTTGCCAGTCACAGAGATCGGACGGTAGCAAGCATCCGCCTCCTTGCTCTCATACAGTTCAACGATGTTCCACTTGCCATTCAAGCCGGCG
>CAIVZW010000618.1 GCA_903910495.1 uncultured beta proteobacterium | reverse complement strand
TTCAGCAGTTACACCGGCCGCGTCTACGTGGCGCTGGGCAAGGCGGGCACCGGCCTGAACGGCGGCCAGACCAACACCGGGCTCTACTATCAGTACGATCCGACCGACAACAACGAAAGTGGCAATCCCGACAGCACCGTCAGCATGGATATCGGTGCGGGCACCGTCGACGCCGACTTCGCCGCTGCCTACAACGGCTCGGGCACGTCCGCCTATGCCGGTTCGTCCATCGCCGGCATCGGCGACGTGAACGGCGACGGTTACGACGATTTCATCTACAACGACGGCGCCACTGCGGTTCTCGTCTTCGGCGGCACCAACGTCGCCAACCCGAGCAAGGTGACCATCAGCGGCTCCACTTCCCTCGGCAGCGCCAACGAATCCTGGCAATACGTAACCTACAGTGCCGCCGGCGACGTGAACGGCGACGGTTACGACGATTTCTACATCGCCCGCACCGATGCGGCCGGCAGCAGCCTTACCGGCGCCGGCGTCGGCTGGCTGATCTTCGGCCATTCCGGCAACTCCGGCAGCGGCTGGAACGCGAGCATGAGCCTCGCCGCCACTTCAACCCTCTCGACCGCGGCGGCGAGCGGCTGGTATACCTACTTCCAGGGCGGCGTCGCCAATGGCGGCATCGGCCAGCAACTCGCCAGCCTCGGCGACCTCAACGGCGACGGCTACGCCGACCTGCTGTTCTCGGCCACCAGCAGGATGGTCCAGATCACAAACAGCATGATCAGCGTCGACGACAGCTACAACGCCAACCACCAGTTCAAGGCGGACGGCGCGGCCTATGTGGTGCTGGGCGGCACCACGCTCGATGACGGCGTCAGCCAGACCCTGGGCAGCATGGGCGCGAGCGACATCAAGATCTCCGGCGGCGCCGACTTCGAGCGCCTCGGCACCAAGCTCGATGCCGTGGGCGACGTGAATGGCGACGGCTACGACGACTTCATCCTGATGGCCCCGGGTGAGACCGACGCTACGGTGAACAGTGCTGTCAACAACGGCGGCTCAGCCTTCCTGATCTTCGGCCGCGCCAGCGGCTGGCAGGATTTCAGCTCGCTCGAGGTACAGGAATACGGCCTGCAGATCATGGGCAAGTTCAACCTCGACAGCGGCGTGTCGGCACTGGGCGACCTCGACGGCGACGGCTTTGCCGACATCGGCCTGCAGTACAACATCGACGCCAGCCTCTCGGGCAGTTCCAACACGCTGCCCGTGATGCAGATCCTCTACGGCAGCCAGTACCTCACCGACGGCATGCTGACCGGCGTGCAGCACCTCACCGATGCCAACGACAGCACGCCCAACAACGGCACGATCAACGGCGGTTCCCTCACCGGCACCACGGCGGCCGACCGCCTGATCGGCAACGCGGGCGCCGACACCCTGATCGGCGGCGGCGGCGCCGACGTGCTGATCGGCGGCGCGGGCAGCGACCTGATCAAGGTCGCGGACAACAGTTTCTTCAAGATCGACGGCGGCACCAATGCGTCGACGCTGGGAAGCGGAGTGGACACCCTGGAGATCACCGCCGCCGGCACCTACGATTTCACGGCACGCCCGAACACCAGCATCGAGGGCATAGAGAAGATCGTGCTCGGCGACGGCGCGCAGACGCTCAAGCTCAGCAACGCCGACGTGCTGGCGATGACCGGCACCGATGCCAACATGTCCATCACCAGCGGAGGCAGTTACACCAGCTACCAGAAGTCGCACACGCTGGTGATCGACGGCCTCGCCGGGGACACGGTCAATCTGTCCGGCGGCTGGACCGATACCACCAACAACGTGGCGGTGAATTACGCCGGCTCGTTCTCGGTCTACCAGCACGGCACCGACAACCTCTACGTTGCGATCAGCGACAGCATCACCAGGAACGTAACGTGAGCGCGCCTGTAACAGTAAGCGTGCAGCAGCCCGGCGTGTCGCCGCGGCGCGGCCGCCTGCGCGGTTTCATCGCCGAGTTGCGCAAGCCTGAGCGGCGCGCTGCATGGTGGTCCGCGATGGTGGGCTACTGGGCCACCGGGCGGGCGCAGACGGCAGCCGTGGTGCGCTGGCTGTGGCGCTTCTTCAACGAAGCGGGGCCGCACGAAGCGCAGGCGAACAGCACGGGGGCAGCCGCCAAGCCGGCGGGCAGCGACGAGAAGCCCGACTGGCTGCGCGAACTGCTGCTGCCGCTGCGCCCGGCCTACAAACAGGCGCTCTGGCTGGCCTTCTTCGTGAACCTGATCGGCCTGGGCGGCTCCATCTTCACCTTGCAGGTCTATGACCGGGTCGTCACCCACCACGGCATGTCCTCGCTCGTCGCCCTGGTGCTGGGCATGGGCATTGCCGTCGCCTTCGACCATATGCTGCGCTCCGGCCGGGCGCAACTGCTGCAGCGGCTGGGCCTGCGCATCGAAGCCGAAATTGCCCGCCGCGCCTTCGACCGCATGCTCGCCCTGCCGACGCTGATGCTCGAGGCCCGTCCCGCCGCCTACTGGCAAACCGTGTTCCGCGACATCGAACTGGTGCGCTCCACCTGTTCCGGCGCCTCCGCCCTGCTGCTGATCGATCTGCCCTTCCTGGTGCTGTCGCTGCTGCTGCTCGGCCTGATCGCCTGGCCGGTGCTGCCGGTGGCCATTCTTTCCATCATCGCATTTGTCGTTCTCGCCTGGCGCTCGGGCCAGGTCACCCGCAACGCGGCCGAAGCCGAACGCGAGAAACTGGTCGGACGTGATGCCACCATCGCCGAACTGGCCAATGCCCGCCTGATGCTGAAGACGGCAGGCGCAGCCGACACCGCGCGCGGCCGCTGGGACCGCAACTACGCCGCCTGGATGAGCGAGGCGCTGGGCCGCAGTCGCGAGGCCGACCATTACCGTGACGTGGCGCACGCCATGACCACGGCCAACACGGTGATCACCACCGGTTTCGGCGCGCTGGCGATTCTCGGCAACATGATGACCATGGGATCGCTGATCGCCGCCAACATCCTGGCCGGACGCATGGTTTCGCCGCTCGTGCAACTGGTCGGCCACTGGCGCAGTTTCGGCCAGTTCCAGGCCGCCAGAAAGCGCCTCGATGCCCTTTTTGCCGCCCCCGTAGACCGTGCCCAGACGGGCGTCGCCCTGCCGCGCCCGCAAGGCGTGCTGACTCTGGAAGCCATGAGTTTCAGCTATCCGCGCAGCGAACACGAACAACTGCAGGGCCTTAACGGCCAGATCGGCCCGTATGGCCTGCATGCCATCGTCGGCGCCAACGGCAGCGGCAAGACCACACTGCTCAAACTGCTGCGCGGCCTTTATCCGGCCGCGAAGGGACGCGTGTTGCTCGACGGCGGCGATATCGCCCAGTTCTCGCACGACGATCTGGCGCGCTGGATCGGCTATCTGCCGCAGCAGGTTCAGTTGATCTCCGGTTCCGTACGCGACAACATCGCCCTGGCCGACCCGCAGGCCAGCGACGAGGCCATCGTCGCGGCCGCCCGGCTGGCCCATGCCCACGATTTCATCATCGACCTGCCCGACGGCTATGCCACCGAGGTCGGCGAATCCGGCGGCCGCTTCTCCGGCGGCGAAAGAAAGCGCATCGCCATCGCCCAGGTGCTGCTGCGCGATCCGCCCATCCTGCTGCTCGACGAGCCGACCGCCGACCTCGACCGCGACGCCGAGCAGGCCTTCATCAAGACCCTGCGCCAACTGGCGGCGGACCATACCGTGGCGGTGGTGAGCCACAGTCCGGCGCTGCTGATGCAGTGCAACGGCATCCTGGTGCTGGACAAGGGGCGCCTGGCGGCGGCGGGGCCGGCGCATGAGCTATTGCCCAAGCTCGGCCTGGCGCCGCAGGCCAAGTCAGTACGCGGAGGCGGTCATGTCGCGCTCGTTTGATACCGCCACACCGCAGCTCGCCGCCGTGCTGGAGGCGCAAGGGCCACCGGTCTGGCGGCGCGTCGACCGGCGCTTGAGCATGCTGCTGGTGATCGCCCTGTTATGGACCTTCATCGGTCAGGTGAATCAGGTGGTGACCTCGCAGGGCAAGGTGATTCCCCAGGACAAGGTGAAAGTGATCCAGCACCTCGAAGGAGGCATCGTCAAGCGGGTGCTGGCGCGCGAGAACGCCATCGTCAAGGCCGGAGACCCGCTGATCGAACTGGATCTGGCTACCGGCGGCATCAACAAGCCGGAAATGCGCTCGCGCATGGCGGCGCTGCAGTTCGCCAAGGCGCGCATGGAGGCAGAATCGCAGGGGCGCCCGCCGGTGTTTCCTGAACACCTGGCCAAGGAGTTTGCGGCAGTGGCGGATGCCGAGCGCTCCACCTTCAAGGCCCACCATGCGGAATTCTCGGGTGCGGTGGATGCCCTCAGCGGACAGATTACCCAGGGGCGCCAGCGCATCGCGGAAATGCAGGCCAAGCTCACCTCCCTGGAGGCAACGCTGAGCCTGGCCAAGCAGGAACTGGCGGTGTCGGAGGATCTGGTACGCGACAAGCTGATCTCGCAACTCGATCACTTCCAGCGCAAGAACGCCGTCGAACGCCTGCAGGGCGAAGTGGCGATGACCCGTCAGGCGATCCCCGGCGCCCGCGGAGGACTGGAAGAATCGAGGGCGCGCAAGCGCGAGGAAGAGGGCAAGTTCCGCCGTCGCGCTGCCGACGAACTGGGTGAGGTGGAACGCCGGATCGGCAGCTTGCAGGAAGAACTGGGCAGAGCGACGGATCAGGAAAAGCGAGCGATAATCCGTTCCCCCATCGATGGCGTGGTCAAGAACGTGCGTTACCAGTCCGAGGGCAACGTAGTAAAACCCGGCGAGCCGGTCATGGAGGTGGTGCCGAGCCGCGAGGAACTGGTGGTGGAGGTCAGCCTGAGTCCGGCGGATCGCGGCTATCTGAGCATAGGCCAGCAAGCGCTGGTGAAGATTTCAGCCTTCGACTATTATCGCTATGGCGGGCTCGACGGCAAGGTCACCGCAATTGCCGCCGATACCGATACAGGCAAGAACGAGGAACGCTTCTATCGCGTCACGATCAGCACTGACAAATCCTGGCTCGGCGACGCTCCCGGTGAGTTTCCGATTTCGCCCGGCATGCAGGCCGAGGTCGACATTCACGTCGGTTCACGTTCCATCTTCTGGCTGCTGATCAAACCTATACTGAAACTGAAGCACGAGGCATTCAGAGAGATCTGAGCGAACCAGCCCACCGGTCGGATTTCATCCCGACAGAACCTGCTCCTTAACTTAATCTTCTTACTATTTGTTTGACTGTTTTTTCGGGGAATGACATGGCATACAAGAACCACATGATTGTCGCCGCACTTGCGGCCATCGGGTTTTCCGGACCGCTCGCGGCAAAGCCTCTTGCGGACGAACTCCAATCCCTGCTGGTCGAACACCCACTGATCAAGTCAGCGCGCAAGATGGTGGAATCGGCCGATCAGGGGCGGGATGCCGCCCGTTCCGGCTATCTGCCCAAACTCAGCATCACCGGCGACACCGGCCAGGAGAATATTTCCAGCCGTTCCTATCTTGCGGGCGCCGATGGACGCATCATCAGTTCGACCCCGTCCGCCGCAACTCCGCAAAAGAGCGACCTCATCCGCAACAAGTTTTCGACAGTCATTGAACAGAACATCTTCGCCGGCGGCCGCACCGCGGCCCTGGTGGGCATCGCCGACATCGAATTCGCCGCGCAGGAGAACGCTTTCCGCTCGAGCGTGCAGAGCGTGCTGCTCGAGGCCATTTCAAGCTACCTTCAGGTAACCCGCTACCAGACCCTGATCGCCATCGCCAGGCACAACGAGAACACGACGCAGCGACAACTCAACCTGGAAGACGAGCGCGTCCAGCGCGGTGGCGGGGTCGCCGTCGATGTGCTGCAAGCCAAGACCCGGCTGCAGATCGCCAAGGAGCGCCGGGTTTTCAATGAGCAGGGCCTGCGCGACGCGATCGCAAATTACCGCCAGGTGTTTGGCCATGAACCCGACCTGAGCCGGATTCAGGATCTCGACACGCTGACAGAACGCCTGCCCAAGACGCTCGATGCAGCGATCGAGCAGGCGTACGCGGACAACCCCAGCGTCAGGGAAGCGCTGCTGCAGGTGCGCAAGTCGCAGAAGCAGATCGGCGTCGAATCCGCAGGCATGTATCCCATCGTGGACCTTGTGGGCTCGCAAAGTCACGACCGCAATGCCAACCAGCTTGCGGCGCGCGACGAAAGCTCCGTGGTGTTGCGTTTCAACTGGAACCTGTTCTCCGGTCTGGAAACCCGTTCCCGCACCGGCGCCGCCACTAGCGTGCACGGAGCCATGGTGGACCGCGAGGTCTCGGTGCTGCGCAAAACGGAAGAGTCGGTGCGGATCGCGTGGCATCAGCTTGAGAACGGTCGCGAGCGCCAGGATTTGCTGGAAAATGCAGCCAACATTTCCTTCGAGGTGATGCGCAACCGCAAGCGTCTGCGTGATGCGGGCAAGGAAACGGCGATCAACGTACTCGATTCGGAAGTCGAGTACTTCGGTGTGCTGGCCAGCAAGATTAACGCGAGTTACGACACCCGCCTGGGGGGCTACCGCGTGCTGACCGCCACCGGCAAGCTGTCGCCGGAACTGCTCGGCCTGACCGACGGCAAGTTCGCGGTGCCGGTGAAGCCGCTGAACCTCGTCTTCGATGATCCGGATGAGAAAGTCGCCGCTGCTGCCACGGCGCCTGTCGTTGCAGCGCCTATCGTTCCAGCGCCGGTTGTGGCATCCGCCGCTCCCTCCCCTGCGCCGGCCATGAGCGCAGCGATGGCTGATGCCAGCGATCCGGCGTCCGCCAAGAGCGCGGTCCTGGCGGTTCTGGACGCCTGGCTTGCGGCCTGGTCCGCGCGCGACGTCGAAGCCTATCTGGCCTCCTATTCCGCCGACTTCGTGCCGAGGCGCGGCATGCCCCGGGCCGAGTGGGAACAGCAGCGAACGCAGCGCATCGGCCAGGCGGAATGGATCACGCTGACCATGAGCGAGTTGAACATCGCGCCACGCAAGAATGGAAACCTCCGCGCGACCTTTACCCAGGCCTACTCGTCCAACCGGATTTCCGAAACCGGCCCGAAGACCCTCGACTTCGCGCTGGAGAAGGACGGCTGGAAAATCGTCGCCGAACGCTGAGCCCTGATGCCTGCTTTCCTGCATCTGCGCTGCACGCTCAAGCTCAAGGACCGCACCACGGCAGCTCGGTTTTGCTGCTGCGCCGGGGTAGGCGGTACTGGCGTGGTATGGCGAAGGACAGCCGCGCTGCAGAAAGCGGGCGGTCGTGATCCGCGATAGCGACTACGCCACCATCGTCGCGGATGCTGCCCGGGCCCTCGAGGCGATCAGCAAACCGTCCGTAGCCTTCGGCCGCCTGACCGATATCATCACGCGAGGCCGGCTTGCCTTGCTGACGAAAATATTGCTTGAACAAGGGGGTGCCGTGGTGCGGCATGGCCCATTTGCTGGAATGCAGTTTCACCAGACGGCCAGCGAAGGGTGTTTCGTGCCCAAGTTGCTCGGCTGTTACGAGGCCGAGTTGCACCCGGTTCTCCTGGAACTCCCCGCGCGAGGCTATTCCCGGGTGATCGACATCGGCTGTGCCGAGGGGTATTACGCCGTCGGTTTGGCTCGTCAGCTTCCCTCGGTTCAGGTCTTCGCCCATGACATCGCCCCGGCAGCGCGTCGAATGACGGAAGTCCTCGCCCGGGCCAACGGCCTCGAGGCGCGGGTAAGCATCGGCGGCGAGATCGACCATCGTGGCCTCGAAACCACCATCGCCGGCCGCTGCCTGATTTTTTGCGACTGTGAAGCTGCCGAGTACGAACTGATCGACCCTCAGGCGGTTCCGGCACTGGCTGGTGCCGACCTGATCGTCGAATTGCACGCTACGGTCCGCGCCCCTGAGCGTACTCGCGCCTGGATCGATGGCATGGCGGCAACACACGATGTCACGCTCATTTCCCATGGCGCACGTAATCCGGCGGAGATTCCGGAACTCGCCACCTGGAAGCAACTCGATCAATTGCTGGCCGTGTGGGAGTTCCGTGGCGAGCCTACGCCCTGGGCCTGGCTGCGCTCCCGGCAGATCCAGTCCGACTCAACTCAAGCCTTACACCCTCTGCACCCATGACCCGCGCTGCCATCTACTTCACGCCTGACGGCTATCTCACCACCGGGGCCAAACTCATGGGCCGCCACTCGGCCGGCGCCGGCTTTCTGCGCGGATTCGCTGCGACGGAAACCTCGTCGTGCATCTGGGGCCATGTTCCCAAGCGATCGATGGCGGCTTCCTTCGGCGAGACCATGAAGGCGGTCGGCTACGCGGGCGAGGTCAGAACGCTCACCCTGGATCAGCATCTCCGCCTCGCAGATGCCGGATGCCTCTATGTTCCGGGTCCGGGCCTGGCCGACTACAGCTGGCGGCGCCTTGCCGCCGGCGAACGAGCCTACAGCCTGTGCGGAGTTACCCACACCACGGCATCACATGCCGCGATGGAATCGATGGCCAGCCTGCTTACCGCGCCCCTGCGCAGCTGGGATGCCCTCATCTGCACCTCGACTGCCGTGCGCGATTCGGTACGCGTGATGCTCGAAGCCCAGGCCGAGTATCTGCGCTGGCGCCTTGGCGCCACCCGCTTCGATCTGCCGCAACTGCCGTTGATTCCCCTCGGTGTCAGCTGCGAAGATCTCGCTTTCTCGACGACGGATCGAGCGCAGGCGAGGCAAGAACTCGGTGTCGGCGATAATGACATCGTCGCCCTGTTCGTCGGCCGCCTCTCCTTTCACGCCAAGGCTCATCCATCGCCCATGTATCTTGCCCTGGAGCGCGCTGCGGCGCGATTCCCGGAGCGAAGGATTCATCTTGTCGAGTGCGGCTGGTTCGCCAACGAGGCCATCGACGCCTCTTTTCGCGACGGCGCCGCCGCGCTCTGTCCGACGGTAACGCGGCACGTGCTGGATGGACGGGAACCCGCCCCGCGCACCCGCGCCTGGGCTGCCGCCGACATCTTCGTTTCCCTGTCCGACAATATTCAGGAGACCTTCGGCCTGACGCCCATCGAAGCGATGGCCGCCGGCCTGCCGGTGGTGGTTTCCGACTGGGATGGCTATCGGGATACGGTGCGCGAGGGCATCGACGGCTTTCGTATTCCGACGCTGATGCCCGGCGCGCCGGCGGGACAGGATCTGGCCTTCCGCTACGCCGCAGGCATAGACAGCTACGACATCTATTGCGGGCATACCTGTGAACTCGTCGCCGTCGACACCGGCGCGGCGGCTCACCGGATTCAGTGCCTGATTGAAGATCCGGCCTTGCGCCGCCGGATGGGCGACGCCGGTCGCCGGCGGGCGCAGGAGGACTTCGATTGGAAGAGCATCCTCGTCCGCTATCGCGAACTCTGGACCGATCTTGCGGAGCGCCGTCGCAGCGATGCAGTTCTTTTTGGACCGCCGCCGCTGGCGGAACGTCCCGAGCGCATGGATCCCTTTGCCCTGTTTGCCGGCTACCCCAGTCAGCTGCTTGCCGATGCACACCCCCTGCAACTGGTTCCGGGCGCCAATGCCGTGCTTCTCGATGCCCGCCGCAGCCTGGCCATGAACAGCTTCGCCGAATATGTCTTTGCTACTCGCAAGGAGTGCGCAGAGGTGCTGCAGCGCGTTGCCGAGACTCCCGGCATGACTGTCGGGACCCTGGTGGCCGCTTTTCCGGCCGGGCGGCGCATGGCCCTGCGTCGCGGGTTGGTGTGGATGATGAAAATGGACGTTTTGCAGCTTCCCGCCCGCCTTGAATCCACCAGATGAAGAAACTGGTCGAATCCGGCGTGCTCAAGTTACGCGAAAATAACAAGACCTCCGGCCGCTTGAAGCCAGGCCACTGTTGACCGGCAGCAATCACCCGCCCCATGCGCATTCTTTTTGTTCACCAGAACTTTCCCGGCCAGTACAAGCACCTTGCCCCGGCATTGGCGGCGCGCGGCCATGAGGTTCATGCCCTTGCCATCACCCGGCAGGCGACGCCCCCCGGCGTTTCGGTCCAGCGCTATAGCATTGCGCGCGGAAATTCCAAAGGCATTCATCCTTGGGCGGTCGAGTTTGAAACCAAGGTGCTGCGCGGTGATGCCTGCGCCCGTGCCGCGCTCAAACTCAAGGGCACGGGCTTTGAACCCGACCTCATCTGCGCCCATCCGGGTTGGGGGGAATCCCTGTTTCTGCGAGAGGTCTGGCCCGACGCCCGACAGCTTCACTTTGTCGAGTTTTTCTATTCTGCTCAGGGTCGGGATGTGGGTTTCGATCCGGAATTCGGCGAACCGGATTTCGAAAACCGTTGCCGTGTGCGGGCCAAGAACGCCAACAATCTGATCAATCTGGACATGATGGATCAGGGTGTCAGCCCGACCCATTGGCAGATGAGCACCGTTCCCGCCGCATATCACCCCAAGCTATCGGTCATCCACGACGGCATCGATACCGGCCATGTGAGGCCCGACGCGAGCGCTCATTTCGAATGGAAAATGGAAGACGGCACCGCCCGTCGGGTCTCGTCCGCCGACGAAGTCCTTACCTTCGTCAACCGCAATCTCGAACCGAGCAGGGGCTATCACATCTTTATGCGCAGTTTGCCGCTCATTCTGCAGCGGCGGCCGTCCCTGCAAGTTCTTGTCGTCGGCGGCGACGGGGTCTCCTATGGAGCCAAACCGGAGGAGGGGGGCTACAAGGATCGCTACCTGGCGGAAGTGGCGGCCGGCATCGACCGGTCGCGGGTGCACTTTCTCGGCAAGCTGCCCTATTCCCGTTACCTCAAATTGCTCCAGGTATCCGGCGCGCACGTCTACCTTACCTACCCATTCGTTCTGTCCTGGTCCATGCTTGAAGCCATGAGCGCAGCTTGCCTGGTCATCGGCTCCCGCACCTCACCGGTGGAGGAAGTCATCGAGGATGGAAAAAACGGACTCCTGGTCGATTTCTTCTCCCCCTCCGAGATTGCCGACTCGGTGTGTCGCGTCTTCGACCATCCGGATCGCATGGCACAATTGCGCACCAAGGCCCGCGCCACCGTGGTCGCCAACTACGACCTGCACTCATGCTGCCTGCCGGCTCAGATTGCCCTCGTCGAGTCGTTCGCCGGCGCCCCGCCCGGGTAAATTCCGGGAACGTCGGCGCTGCCTGGAATGCCTCCTTGCCGATGTGCATGGCTTCGAGCAGACATCGACTGCATGCCGGTGATTTCGCTTATCATCAATCTGCTGTGCCTGATAATGTTGACGTACTATAAGTGGAGTTCATGTCAAAAACCGCCCTTATCCTCTTTGCTCATGGCGCGCGCGATCCCGAATGGGCCTCGCCGATTCGCCGCGTTTGTTCGACTGTTCAGGCTCAGGCGCCCGATCTGCGTGTCGAGCCGGCCTTCCTCGAATTCATTCAGCCGAATTTTCGCGACTGTGCCGAATCGCT
>CAIVZW010000617.1 GCA_903910495.1 uncultured beta proteobacterium | reverse complement strand
AAGCACCCGCACCAGGTAGCCGGCGTCGTCGGGTACTGCTTTGGGGCCCGTACCGCTCGCGGCGATGACGCTGCCGATGGTTGCGCGCGGGGTCATGTCGAGGGGATTGAATCGACCGAGACGGTCGTTGCCGGGGGTCAGACCGGTTGCTGAACGATACTGGCTGAGATCTATACCTAAATTGTTGTCGCCCATGTCGATAAACTCCTTTCGTTGATGTGAGCTCATGTTATTCAGCAAACACAAATATACATACGTTGTGTGAATTGCTTACCAGTGACGTGCTGAATACGGGATTCACTGTATGCGACGTAATTGTTTAAAACAATTTACTTGTTGTTATCGTATCGTTTAGCTGAATTAAATCCATTGCACAGAGCATTAAAGGAGGTTTCCGCGTGATCCCGCCTGCGCGGGGGTGACGCCCCGAAGGCAACGGGGCCTTGGGCTCAAGTCCCCTTGGGGGACGAATAATTCAGTAGTACCTTGGCTTAGTCTACGCTCCCGCCCTGCAAGGCCAGGACACCACTGCGCCCGGCAATGTCGCCGTTGGTAACACGATGCTGCGGCAAGTTGGCCGCATCCAGCGAAGCAAACAACTCCCGGCAACTCGCCAGACGATATCCCTGCTGATGCCAACCCGAGAGCAGACGATCGAAGGTCTCGGACAGGCGCATGCCTTCCAGTTCGGCATGCAGGGTATAGACGTGGGACTGTTCCTGCCCTTCTGTAAGGGACAGCAATCGCTGATCTACATTCTCGGCATTCAGGCCATCCACGCCGATCAACTCATCGAGGGTCGGCAATGTTGTCGGCAACTGGGGTACGCCGAGCAGCGCGCCCTTTTCGTCCACGGGCTGGAACGGATGGCTTCCCCGTCCATCCGACGCATAGTCAAAACCCAGCTCACGCTCGAAGGCGTAGGCCGCAGGATTCATCTGCCAACCGGCGGCACCGTGCGTCAGTGCAGGCCTGCCGAAAATTTCGCAGAAGCGTTCGGCAGCCCGCCGCATTTCCCGCTGTGTCCAGACCGCACTTTGCCCGGCCACATGGTCCTGCCAGCGGATATGATCCCAGCAATGAATGCCGACCTCATGACCGGCATCGCGTACGGAACGCATCAGGGCAGCCTCGCGGCGACCAATATCCGGCCCCGGCAACAGGGTGCCGTACAACAGGGTACGCAGCCCATAGTGTTCGACGACCGAAGTACGCGACACTTTCTGCAGGAAACCTTTGCGGAAAACCCGCTTGATTGCCCGACCGGTATGATCCGGCCCAAGGCTGAACAGGAAAGTGGCGCCTGCATTGTGCGTCTGCAAGAGTTCCAGCAGGCGCGGCACACCTTCGCGCGTTCCGCGCCAGGTGTCGACATCGATCTTTAGGGCGAGCAGTTTCCCGCTCACTTAATTAACCAGATCCTTGGCATTGGCAAGCTGGCTCCGGTAGTAGTCAAAGATTCCCTTGAGCGCGTCGGCCATGCTCACGACCGGAGCCCAGTCCAGATCCCGCCGGGTATTCTCGATCTTCGGAACCCGATTCTGCACATCCTGATAGCCCTTGCCGTAGTACTCTCCGGACGTGGTTTCGACCACCTTCACCCGGGACAGGCTTTCTGAATATTCGGGATAGTGTTTGGCCAGTTCCAGCATCATGGCCGCCAGTTCGCGCACCGAGTAGTTGTTTTCCGGGTTGCCGATATTGTAGATCTGGCTATCGGCCTTGCCGTCGCGGTTCTCGATGATCTTCATCAGGGCATTGATGCCGTCGTCGATGTAGGTGAATGCGCGTTTCTGGTTACCGCCATCGACCAGCTTGATGTTCTCGCCGCGCACGATATGACCAAAGAATTGCGTGATGACGCGACTTGAGCCTTCCTTCGGGGTATGAATCGAATCGAGGCCGCCACCAATCCAGTTGAACGGACGGAACAACGTATATTTCAGCCCTTCCTGCTGGCCGTAGGCGGCAATCACGCGATCCATCAACTGCTTGGAGCAGGCATAGATCCAGCGCGGCTTGTTGATCGGCCCGTACACCAGTTCGGAATTTTCCGGGTCGAACTCGCTGTCCTTGCACATGCCGTACACCTCGGAAGTGGACGGGAACACCACGTGTTTCTTGTACTTCACGCACCATCTGATGACCGGCAGGTTGGCTTCAAAATCCAGTTCGAACACGCGCAGCGGCGCTTGCACATAGGTCGCCGGGGTGGCGATGGCGACCAGCGGCAGCACGACATCGCACTTCTTGACGTGATACTCGATCCATTCCTGGTTGATCGTGATGTCGCCTTCAAAGAAATGGAAACGCGGGTTGCTCATGAACTCGCCCAGTTTGTCGGCAAACATGTCCATGCCAAAAACATCCCAGTCGGTCGTCTCAAGAATGCGTTTGGTCAGATGATGGCCGATAAAGCCATTCACGCCGAGAATCAATACTTTTTTCATGGGGTATATCCGTTAAAGGGAAAAATAAAACAGCTCATTCCGTAATGGGCAATTGCAGGCCATCGAGCGGCAGGCAGGCCGCGCCGGGATTCAGGGATACGCCGGACAGTTCGGCTTCCAGCACCTGCAGGATGCCGCCGCCGGCAGGATGTATTTCGATGCGGCCTGCGCATGACAACAGTTTTCCACTGTCAGGACGCTGGCTCAGGTCATCGATGACCCGGGTACGCCATAGTACCAGCCGGCCTGCGGCCAGATCGCTGAAGGCGCCGGGATAAGGCCGGGTCACCGCACGCACCAGATCATGAATCTGGCGGGCATTCTGCCGCCAGTCGATGCGCCCGTCTTCGGCTTTGCGACCGCCAAAGTAGGCGCCCTGCGACAGATCCTGCTGACGATGCTCTGCCGTACCGGCAAGCAGCTTCGGCAATGTTCGGTACAGGCACAGCTCGGCCGCGACCGTGACTTTCTCGAAGACGTCCTGGGCCGTATCATCCGGCAGGACGGGAACGGCAAACTGGTCAACAATCGGCCCGTTGTCCGGCTTGACATTCATCTGGTGCAGCGTCGCACCGGTTTCGCGCTCACCGCACAGCACGGCCCAATTGACCGGCACACGCCCGCGATAGCGGGGCAACAGCGAACCGTGCATGTTGTAGGCGCCGCGCCGCGCTGATTGCAGCAGCGGGGCTTGCAGCATGTGACGATAATAAAAACTGAACAGAAAATCGACATCGAGTGCGGCTATCCGGGCTTCGACCTCGGGTGTATTCGGATTGGCCGGGGTAATGCACGGAATGCCGTTTTCGCTGCAAAGCTGGCGTACCGACGCGAACCAGATCCGCTCCTCCGGATTGTCCTCGTGCGTCACGACCAGCCGCACATCCAGCCCCCCGGCCAGCAGCACGCGCAGGCAGCGAACGCCGACATTGTGATAGGCGAAGACGACGGCGCTGCTCATTGCGGCTTGTCCTCCGCCTGCAGGATGCCGGCAATCAGGTAGCGGGGACGCTCGCGCACTTCCTGGTAGATCCGCCCGATGTATTCGCCCAGCATACCGATGCCGAACAGGGCGATACCGAGCAGGAAGAAAGTAATCGCGAACAGGGTAAACACGCCCTCCACTTCCGGCCCGAGGATCAGGCGGCGGATCAGCAGATAGGCGACGAGCAGGCCCGAACCCAGTGAAAGCAGCATGCCCAGCATCGAAAACAGTTGCAGCGGCACGAGCGAAAAGCCGGTCATCAGATCGAAATTGAGCCGAATCAGACTGTAGAGCGAATACTTGGATTCCCCGGCATGACGCTCCTCGTGGCCGATAACCACCTCGGTCGGATTTTGCGCAAACGAATAGGCCAGCGCCGGGATGAAGGTGTTCATCTCGTTGCACTGATTGATGGTATCGATGATGCGCCGACTGTAGGCGCGCATCATGCAGCCCTGATCGGTCATGTGGATGCGGGTAATGCGCTCGCGCAAGCGGTTCATCGCCCGGCTCGCCACGTGACGCCACCAACTGTCATTGCGCTGGCGGCGGATCGAACCGACATAGTCATGCCCCTTGTCGATTTCGGCCAGCAGCGTCTGGATATCCTCGGGCGGATTTTGCAGGTCGGCGTCCAGGGTTACGACACACTCGCCGCGTGCATGCGCGAATCCGGCCAGAATGGCGCGATGCTGGCCAAAATTGCCATTGAACAGAATGACCCGGGTCACATCGGGCCGGGCATGATACTGATCGGCCAGAATGGCCGCCGATTTATCGCGACTGCCATCGTTGATGAAAATGACTTCATAGGCCTTGCCCAGTGCATCCAGCGCCTTGTACAGCCGGGCAAACAGGGCCTCCAGGGTGGCTTCTTCGTTGAACACCGGAATAACCACCGTCAGTTTCGGAGCATTCATGGCTGGCCCTCTTCAGCGCCCAGTTGGCTCAGTACCCTGGCCAGTGCCTGGGTCACACGTTCGACGTCCGCATCCTGCATTGCCGGAAACAGGGGCAAGGTCAGGATGCGGGCCGCTACCGATTCGGTGTGCGGCAATGGCCGCGTAAGCAGCCCAAGTTTCCTGTACAGCGAGGTCTGGTGGATTGCCGGATAGTGCACACCGGTAGCGATGCCGGACTCACGCAGCAGGCGCATGAGCTCGCCGCGCCGGCTTGCCAGAGGCGCGGGAATCAATACCTGAAACATGTGCCAGTTGCTGTTTTCAAAATCGGCCGGAGGCAAACACAGAGGCAGGCCGGCCAGGCTGGAAAAATAAAGTCGCGCCAGCTCACGCCGGCGCAGGTTGCACTGATCTAGCCGCCGAAGCTGGCCCAGGCCAATGGCCGCCGCAATATCGGTCAGGTTGGCTTTCCCTCCCAGAACATCGCAGTCGTAGGTCCCATCGGCGCAACGGGTAACTCCCTGCAGCCGCAATTTCTCGAACAGACTCGCCTCCTGCTCAGAATTCATCACCAGGCAACCGCCCTCGCCCGTCGTCATGTTCTTGTTCGGGTGGAAGCTGAATGCCACCAGATCGCCAAAGCTGCCCAACTCACGCCCATGCCAGCGCGCACCCTGCGACTGGGCCGCATCCTCGATCACGCGCAGGCCGTAGCGCCTGGCCAACTCATACAAGCGGTCACGATCAACCGGCAAACCGGCCAGATCAACCGGAATGATGGCTCGGGTACGCCCGCTGACGGCGGCATCGACTTGCCCGAGATCAATCAGGCGGGTTGCCGGATCGACATCGACGAAAACCGGCCTGGCGCCAAGCGCCAGGATGACGTTGGACGTCGCCACCCAACTGAGCGAGGTCGTGATCACTTCGTCTCCGGGTTGGATTCCGGCGATGCGCAGCGCAAACTCGAGGGCGGCCGTCGCCGAACTGACCAGACGGACCGGACGCCCATCAGCCCGCAGCGACAAGGCGGCCTCCAGTTCGCGGCAGCGCGGACCGGTGGTCAACCAGCCGGAGCGCAGGACATCGGCCACGGCGGCGATGGTTTCCTCATCGATATCCGGCCGGGTAAAGGGTAATAAATCCATCAGTTCAGCTTCTCGCAACGATGATGACACCGATAATGATCACGGCTATGCCCAACAGGCGCTGTGGGCCCACGGCTTCATTGAACAGGTACCAGGCCAGGCCGGCATTGACCACGTAACCGATGGACAGCATCGGATAGGCCATGCTGACCTCGACCCGTGACAAGGCCAGAATCCACACCACGACGCTGATCACGTAGCAGAACAATCCGCCGATCACGGGAGCATTGGTGGCCAGCGAAGTGGCTACCGGCCAGGCGTTTTCCGCAGAAAAATCGAAATGCCCCAACTGGCGCACCCCCGCCTTCAAAAACAGCTGAGCAAAGGCGTTGAGCAACACGCCGAGCAGAACCAACGCAAATTCCACCAGCTTCATGGCTTGACCACCACCATGCGACGGACATCCTGATATACCGGCTTCATCGCCACTCCTTGCTGTTGTAGGTCATTGAAAGTCTGCTGCTCAAGCATGGCCATGGCATATGGAGCAGATTGCCATCGTGCAACAAATTGGCCCAGTGACGAAATCGCCTTATCCGGCTCAGCCTTCTGACCAAAGGAAAATTCATCCTGATATTCCACCTGGATTACACGCCGTCGCAGATAAAAGGGGAAGGTCTGATCATAAGTGCGTACCGAGAAAATTTCCATATCCGGACGTAGATAAGGAGCGAGCTGCTCGACGACTCTTTTGCTGCTTTTTAGCTGCCCGAGCGCATCGTGCCCGATGCTGGCCAGTGATACGCCAAACAGGCTTCCAGCCGCCAGCAGCATGAGCGCAGCCAAGGTTTTCTCCTGCACGAGCAGGCGCCATGCCAGCGCAGCACATGACAAAAAGCCCAGGCCGCCAACCGCCAGATAGATTGCAAAGTGTTGCAGATTTTCTGAAGGTGTGCCGGCCTCGGCGAAGAAATCGACAAAAAGATAGGCGCCGGCGATCAGCCCCCAGATGAGCGACGGCAGCCACAGATGCTTCTTCAGTTCAGCCGCCCGGGCACGGGCCAGCGTTTGCCCAAGCAGCAAGGCCAGGGCAGGAAACATGGGCAGAATATAGGAAGGCAGTTTGGAGCTCGATTTACTGAAGAAGGCAAAGACAAAGAACGCCCAGATCAGCAAAAAACGCTCGGTCTGAAATGCCGATTCCTGCCGGCGCGGCCAGGCCTCGCGGAACAGACGCGGCAGCAGCGAGGTCCAGGGAAGAAAACCGGCACACAGAATCGGCACGAAATACCAGAACGGCTCATCCCGGCGATGCACGGTTGTCAGAAAACGATCGAAGTGCTCGTGAATGAAGAAGAAGTTGGCAAAGCCCGGATTGCGTTCCGACACCAGCCAGAACCAGGGTAGCGACAACAGCAGAAAAATGGCCAGGCCCGGCAACCAGTACATGCGCCGCCACACACTCCATTGCCAGTGGAACAGGCTGTAAATCACCAGAACACTTCCGGGAATCAGCACGCCAATCAGGCCTTTTGACAGGGTTGCCCCGGCCATCGCCGCCCAGGCCACCCACATTCCATGACGTCGCTCCGTCGGCGAAGCCTCATCCTGCTGGGCCCAGAGAAATGCACACAGCGTCAGGGTCAGGAAAAACGTGACTCCTGTATCCAGATTCAGGAAATGACTATTGGCAATGACCCACACCGAACCGGCCATGACCAGCGCGGCGTAGTGCCCGTTTCCCCACAGGCGGCGGGCCGTGAGCCCCACCGCCAGAACGGACAGCAGGCCGGTCAGCCCGGGCCAGAAACGCGCCGCGAATTCGTTGATGCCGAAGGTCAGAAAGCTCAGTGCGCCCATCCAGTACTGCAAGGCCGGCTTTTCAAAATAGAGAATGCCGTTCAGACGCGGCGTAATCCAGTCACCGCTCAGAAGCATGCCCAGAGACAGCTCGGCATAGCGGCCTTCATCCGGATGAATCAAGGCACGCTGCCCCAGCGTGGCAAACCAGAAAATGACAAGCACTCCCCAGAAAAACATGAAGCCGTTTCTTTGGATCACGCCGGGAATTTTCAGCACAACTGAAGGCCTTTACAAAAATTGCGCGCTAAAACACCGGCGCGGGGCCAAGTATAAGACGGGCCGCCCCAAATACGAAGCGCCACGACCGTCTGCGGACAACTGGTGATACAGCTACTCATTTCGTATCCGGGAATTACGCACCGATTCATTATCCAAGATTGTCCATTGGGCGAAATTTTGGGCAAATATCCGTTCGTGGTGAGCTTGTCCCCCAGGAGGACTTCCTTCGGGGCGTCGAACCATGAACGACCCTTCGACAGGCTCAGGGCGAACGGGTTTTGGGTTAATGGATAATCTGGGATTATTATTGAAATTCAATAAAGCGGTCACCAGGCCTGGCCGAGGCGTACCAGTGCAGCAAGGCATTCGCTTGTAGGTCACCGTCACTCGAATCCCAGCGGGTGAAATCCTCATCGGCAATCGGCCTGTACGGCCCGTGCTTGACTTCAAAAATCACTCCGCCTGTATCCAGTGATAATACGGCATGCCATTGCCCCGCCGCTGTTTCCAGGACAGCCGTTTCCTCGCCCAGAACTGAGCGACCAGTAACCATGCCAGCATCGTCAAAATACAGGACAACAAAGCGCCCGCGCAAAGGGTAAAGTAATTCCCAGGTATGCGGATGACGATGCGGACGAATCAGGGTATCGGGTTCCATGGCGATAGCCAGTCGCTGGACCGGATCGCTCAGCGTTGCATGCAAATTGAGATTGGCGCGCTGGCGCGGCGAGACTTGCGCTGCCTTGGCAAGTTCATCGAGTTGTGATGCGCTGATTTGTTTCATCCCAGATTGTCCATTAGGCGAACTCTGGGGAATAATCCGTTCGTGGTGAGCTTGTCCCCCAAGGGGACTTCCTTCGGGGCGTCGAACCATGAACGGCCCTTCGACAGGCTCAGGGCGAACGGGTTTTTGGCTATTGGATAATCTGGGTTTATTTGACCTTGTCATCGGGCTTGTCTGTAATTGTCTACTCAGAGAATGGAAATATTATTTGGCTTGCTAATGGCAACTTTCGCATCTGCAGATCAGGAAGCACGTCAAAGATAGCGCTCGGCCACTTCAAAATTCATTCTGGCCGGGGGTAATTCAGAACGCGCAAAGCGCGCCAGAACGAATGCGCTTTGCAAGCGGGGAACGCCCGTCAGTTGCGCAATGGAAAAAGCGATATCCGAGGCCACATCGGTACTCGATGCCTCAAGGACCACATTCATCGTACTGAGTCGCAGCTGCTTCTGCTCTATGCGAACATAACGCCCGGGATGTTCAAGCACTTCGCGCAGTAACTCGAGCTCAGTATCCAGCGCCGATTGGGGACTGCCGATGGCCTCCATCTGCTGCTCGTTTTCCAGAAGCTCTGCTTCCAGCTTCAGTTGTTCGCCTGAACTCGCCGGCGCCGATCCGAAAACCGAGCCCAGACCGGGGCCTTGCTGCTGAAACAGACGCAGTCGAGCCCGTATCAGCGCCCGGTTATCTTCAAGTTCACGACGCTCGGATCGTTCTTCACCGATTTCGGACAGCGCCTGGGCCACCAGATATTCATACATCTGCGAACCCAGCAGACGACGAACCTCCGAGTCCTCGTGCCCGCAGATGCGGGCCTGGTGATCAGAGAAGCTGATGACGGTCTGCGCAACATCCCGCTGAATGACATCACCCTGCAGCGACATGCCGAGCACACGCTGTTCGTTGAACATCATTCCGAGAATGAAGTAGGCGTCGTCAAGCTCCGGGTATTTTTCGAAGAGGGTGCGCAGATTGTGCGAACGGGACAGGGCCGAAGGAATGTCTGAGGCAGCCACGAAAAAGGCTCTCAGAATGGGATCGGCAGACCAGTTCTCCGTCGAAACGCGGATCGCCGGAGGCAATGCCAGAACCATCTCGCGCAAATAGTGAACACTGATTTCGACTGCAGGGGCGAGACGTTCCTGATACGAATGCACAAGCTTCAATCGGGGATTGGTCAGGGTGACGGCCTTGTCAATCGCGCGCAACGTCATCTCATCCGACAGACGATCCGGATCAAATTGTGCCGGCCGGTTCTTGAACCAGTCAAGAATACCCATGACCTACTGCGCCTCGCGTTGAAAACCAGTTGGCATCATCATGGCAACGCGCAGTCCGTCGCTGATCTTCTTTCCCGACGATTCCTGCCGGTCCAGTGAAAAGCCGGCAGGATGCCGGCTTTCCTGATCGAATGAAGGCCCGTCTGCGCCAGCCGGATCACCCGAAGGGATGGCGACGTAAAATCGTCTCATCGCGTTCCGGCCCTGTCGATACGATATCGATCGAGATTTCGCATAATTTCTCGATCCGCGCCAGATAGGCGCGTGCAGCCGCCGGCAGGGCTTCCAGCGTAGTCATACCGACCGTGGATTGGCTCCAGCCGGCCATGGTTTCGAGAATCGGCAGGCAATCAGCGACGTCATCGGAACCCATCGGTAACAGGTCGACAAGCTTTCCGTTGAGCTGGTAACCGGTACAAATCTTCAGTTCCGGCAGACCATCGAGTACGTCGAGTTTGGTAATGCACAAACCGGTTACGCCATTGATCTGAATCGAGCGTTTGAGGGCAGGGACATCAAACCAGCCACAGCGGCGCTTGCGACCCGTGACGGTACCGAACTCGCGGCCCTTCTGTGACATCTGATGCCCGGGAACACCGGCCGTCTCGATATCGAGTTCGCTCGGAAACGGTCCGCCGCCAACCCGCGTACAGTAGGCCTTGGTAATGCCCAGCACATAGTGCAGCATGCCCGGGCCGACACCCGCACCGGCAGAGGCCTGTCCGGCGACGCAGTTCGAAGAAGTAACGAAGGGGTAGGTCCCGTGATCGATGTCGAGCAAGGCCCCCTGGGCGCCTTCAAAAAGCAGATTCTTGCCGGCCTTGTTCGCTGCATACAGCGCGGCGGACACATCGGTAACCATCGGCCAGATCAGTTCGGCATCGGCCATCGCCTGCGCAAAAATGCTTTCGAAATCGAGCGCCTCGGCAGCAAGATAACGAGTCAGGACGAAATTGTGATAATCGAGGTTTTCCTTGAGTTTCTCGGCAAAACGCTCGGGATAAAAAAGGTCATAGACACGCAGGGCACGGCGTGCCACCTTGTCTTCATAGGCCGGGCCGATCCCCTTGCCGGTCGTTCCGATCTTCGCACCGGCACTCTTGGCCGCTTCTCTGGCGCGATCCAGGGCCGAGTGATAGCTCAGGATGAGCGGGCAGCCCGGGCTGATCTTGAGCCGCGAACGAACCTCAATGCCCCCGGCCTCCAGTTCATTGATCTCGGAGAGCAAGTGGTGAATATCGAGCACGACACCGTTACCGATATAGCAGTTGACCCCTGCACGGACAATGCCGGAGGGGACGAGATTAAGCTTATATACTTTCTCGCCGACAACGAGCGTGTGCCCGGCATTGTGTCCACCCTGGAAACGGACGACGCCACCAGCGTGATCGGTCAGCCAGTCGACAATCTTGCCCTTGCCCTCATCCCCCCACTGCGTACCCACTACGACGACATTTTTTGCCATTTCAATTCCCGTTCAATTCCTGAATAATCCATTGTCCCTTGCTTTCGACCAGGCAGCGGTCACACAGCGGACCCTCACAGGCCGATTCGCCCGGCAACAATTCGACGACAATCTCACCCTGCTCACGCAAGGCAGATATGCGGGAGGACAGAACGGAATCCGTCCCCGCATAGGGCGCCTGAATTGCACCTGCAGGTTTGCTTGATTTGGCCAATCGGGCCACTTCGCGCAAATCCATCGAAAAACCGGTCGCCGGGCGGGCCCGCCCGAAATCCTTGCCGACTCCGTCGTATCGCCCACCGCGCGCAATGGCGCTGGGGAATCCGGGATAATAGGCGGCGAACACGACGCCGTTGTGATAGTGATAGCCACGCAAATCAGCAAGATCGAAGGATAGCGGCAGTTCGGGCATGGCCGCCTGCAACTTTTTCATCGTCTCCAGTGCCGATGCAATCTCCGGCAGTGCGGGCAATTCCCGCCCGGCCGTCTCTAGCAATTCACGACCGCCATAAAGTTCTGGCAAGCGCAAGAGGGCTGTTCGATAAGGCTCGACCAGCTGCGCGCAGCAATCACGCAAGCCTGGAATATCCTTGAACTGAAGAAGCTGCAAAATTCTTGCCTCGTCGTCACTGTCGAGACCGGCGGCTCTGGCTAACGCACGGAATACCCCGACATGCCCGATATCGATTCGCGAAGCGGGCGTACCGGCCATATCGAGCGCCGCCGCCATCAGGCGAATCGCTTCAAGGTCGGCCTCGATGCCGGCGTAGCCGTAGAGCTCGGCGCCAAGCTGGATCGGTTCCCGGCTCGCGGCCTGGGATGCCGGCAGGGTATGCAGCACACTATCGCAGTAGCAAAGACGCGTAAGACCCTGACGATTGAGCAGATGCGCATCAATGCGCGCTACCTGCGGCGTCATGTCCGCACGTACCCCGAGCGTACGACCGGAAAGCTGGTCGACCAGCTTGAAGGTACGCAAGGAGAGATCCGAGCCCGATCCGGTCAGCAGGGAGTCAAGGTACTCGAGCAGGGGTGGCATGACCAGTTCATAGCCATGCAGACGGAAAAGATCGAGCACGGCACGGCGCAGCCGCTCGATTTGCGTCGCTTCATACGGCAGTGCATCAGCAATGTATTCGGGTAACAGCCAGTTCATCGAAAAACCATCAACAGGATTATTCCAGCCAGCATCGAGGTCAGACCAATAAAACGAATCTGTCCGTCGGAAAGCTGAATCAGACGACGAAAGGTTTCACGCCAGGTGCCGGGGGCCAGAAAGGGAACCAGCCCCTCGAGCACCAGCATCAGCGCGAAGGCAATGAGCAGACTGGTGGTCATTTACCCGCTTTGTCACCACCGCGACCGACGCTCTTCATGTACTTGAAGAAATCCGAATTCGGCTCGACGACTATGACATCACTCTTGCTCTTGAAACTGTTGCGATAGGCTTCGAGGCTGCGATAGAAGGCATAGAACTCGGGATTCTGGTTGAAGGCCTGGGCATAGGTTGCAGCCGCCTTGGCATCCCCTTCTCCCTTGATCTTCTGGGCTTCACGATAGGCTTCGGCGACGATCACCTCTCGCTGCTTGTCGGCATCGGCGCGGGTTTTCTCGGCTTCAGCCGATCCCTCCGAACGCAGTTCGTTAGCCGCCCGCTTGCGCTCGGCCACCATGCGACTATAGACTGAGGTGCTGACTTCTGTTGGGAGATCAACGCGCTTTACCCGGACATCAATAATCTGCACGCCGATCTTGCGCGCATCGAGATCCGCCTTCTCGCGCATCTGCTCCATGATCTTGTCGCGTTCACCCGAAACCACGTCATGCACGGTGCGCTTGCCGAATTCCTCACGCAAACCGGCATTGACCGTTTGCGAAAGGCGGGTCTTGGCTCGCGCCTCATCCCCGGCGACCGATACATAATAGAGTTTCGGGTCGACAATCTTCCATTTGACAAAGGAGTCGACCAGCACGTTCTTTTTTTCCGAGGTAATGAAGCGCTCGGGATCGGGGCTATCGAGCGTAAGAATGCGCTTGTCGAAATAACGCACGTTCTGGATCAGCGGCCATTTGAAATACAGACCAGGCTCGGCAATCACTTCACGCACTTCCCCAAGCTGGAAAATAATGGCGTGCTGCCGCTGATCTACGGTAAAGATCGACGCACCCAAGACCACGAGGATCAGCGCAACTATTGCGGCTGTGAAATTCAAACCGGTTTTCATTAACGCACCTCCCGATCACGCGAACGCAGTGCATCACGCGAGCGCACATCCGCCTTTTCCACCACCTGCGGCGGAACATCGTTGGACACCACAGGGCCCGAACGGACCTGCGCCGGCATCTCGGCACTGCTGCCGACGCCGGCCGGTGACGAGATCAATGCTCCGGACGCCTGCAGCAGCTTGTCGAGCGGCAGATAAAGCAGGTTCCCCTGCCCCTTGGCATCGACCATCACCTTGCTGGTGCTGGAATAGACCTGCTGCATGGTTTCAAGATACATGCGACTGCGAGTTACCTCCGGAGCCTTGGCATACTCGGTGTTGATCTGTTTGAAGCGGCTGGCATCGCCCTCGGCGGTGGCAATCAGGCGCTGCTTATAACCCTCGGCTTCCTGCAGTAGCCGCGCGGCCGTGCCTCTGGCCTTCGGAATAACATCATTGGCGTAAGCCTGTCCTTCATTTTTCTGTTCTTCGCGGTATTGACCGGCTTTTACGGCATCATCAAATGCAGCCTGCACCTGCTCGGGCGGCTGGGCGTTCTGCATCGTCACCTTGGAAATCAGGATGCCGGTCTGGTAGCGATCGAGAATCTCCTGCATCAGGTTCGAGGCCTTGACTGCAATCTGTTCGCGCCCTTCGTAGAGCACGAAATCCATCTTGCTCTTGCCGACGATTTCACGAATCGCCGTTTCGGCCGATTGCATTACGGCTTCATCGGCACTGCGATTCTTGAAGATGTAATCGACCGGATCCTTGAGGATGTACTGGACGGCAAACTGGATGTTGATGATGTTTTCGTCATCGGTCAGCATCAGCGCTTCCTTGAGCACCTTGTTCTTTTCGCTGCCACGGTAGCCTACTTCAATCGTACGCACGCCGGAAATATTGACCAGTTCATGGGACTGTATCGGGTAAGGCAAGCGCCAGCGCAAACCGGATTCGGTGCTTTCCTTGTACTTGCCAAACTGCAGGACGAGTCCGCGCTGCGAGGCATCAACAATATAGAAGCCACTGGCCAGCCAGACCAGCAGTACGATGCCGAGGAGCAGGCTGATACCGCCACCAAGAAATTTGGGGTTAAACTCGACTGGCGGACGATCGCCGCCATTGCCGCCATTGCCACCGCCCTTCTTGTCAAACATGCCTGACAAGCGACGATTCAAATCGCGCCACAATTCTTCGAGGTCGGGCGGCCCCTGATTCGGTCGCTTGCCACCACCGTTATCATTGCCGCGATTGCCCCACTGCGGGTCATTGAGTGACATAAGCACTCCAATACTTGAAATCATAGGGAAGAACCTGAGTCCAGAATATTTTCAGGGTTTAGTAAAACGTCACCGGCCGGCGGCCGATCACGCACAATTTGCAGCTTTTCAAGCGCCATCTCGGTCAGCGCCTCGCGCAACAACGGCAAACCATCGCCGCATTTCGCACTGACCCGAACGCGTGTAATTCTATCATACTCGTCGCGTTCTACGGTTGGTGGCAGCCCTGACAGATCCAGCTTGTTCAGCACCATCAACTGGGGCACTTCACTGGCGCCGATTTCAGCCAGCACCTTGTCCACCTCGGCAATCTGATCCTCACGGGCAGAACTGGCCGAATCGACAACATGCAGGAGCAGATCCGCCTGCGCTGTCGCCTCCAGTGTGGCATGAAAAGCGGCAACCAGCGCATGCGGCAAATCACGGATGAAACCAACGGTGTCAGAAATGACGATATTCCCCGCTGCACCCAGCCAGAGCTTGCGCGAAGTCGTATCCAGCGTGGCAAACAACTGATTGGCCGTAAACGCGCCGGCATGGGTCAGCGCATTGAAAAGGGTTGATTTACCCGCATTGGTATAACCGACCAGTGAAACATTGAGAATCTCGCTTCGCTCACGCGCCTTGCGCTGCACGCCGCGCTGCCGTTCGAGCCTGAGCAGCCGTTCCTTGAGCAGCTTGACCCGCTTGCCCAGCAGCCGGCGGTCGGTTTCAAGCTGGGTTTCGCCCGGTCCGCGCAGCCCGATACCGCCCTTTTGTCGCTCCAGGTGAGTCCAGCCACGAACCAGCCGGGTGGCAAGATGATCAAGTTGTGCCAGTTCGACTTGCAGCTTTCCTTCAGAACTCTGCGCACGCTGCGCAAAGATGTCGAGGATCAGGCTGGTTCGATCAATCACGCGACACTGCAGCGTACGCTCCAGATTGCGCTCCTGAGCGGGAGACAGGGCGTGATTGAAAATAACAAGATCGGCTTCGTGTGCAACAACCTCGGCCGCTACTTCCTGGACCTTGCCCTTGCCAGCGTAGGTCGCCGCATCGGGGCTATGCCTTCGCCCGGAAATCTCGCCACAAACGACAGCCCCGGCCGATTCGGCAAGCAAGTGCACTTCTTCGAGTTGCTCGCCCATATCGCCACAACCAAAATCGAGCTGGACGATGACCGCACGTTCACCAGCGGCAGGACGTTCAAACATCAGGACACTTCATGTGAGAGAGTGGCAAGATCCTGTACCTGCGCAGACGCCTGCCTTTGAAGTGGCAGGCTGCAAGGGTGAATTGGCAGGCAGATCAGGCTTCTTCGCTTCCATCCTGCTGGATATTAACCGGACGCGATGGCACCACCGTCGAGATGGCATGCTTGTAGACCATCTGGGTAACGGTATTCTTGAGCAGAATAACGTACTGGTCAAACGATTCAACCTGGCCTTGCAATTTGATGCCATTGACCAGATAGATCGAAACCGGCACATGCTCGCGGCGCAGCACATTAAGAAACGGGTCTTGTAACAGTTGCCCTTTATTGCTCATGGTTAAACTCCATGTTTGTTGTTGGTTTAGGATTAGCCAGCTTAATTGATTTTTCTTTTGTTGACCATTAAAACCCGAAAGATTCAGGCTGGCGTCGATTTGACTCTTTGTCGCGGTCTCGGTATCGCCGCTGGTTTTACCACAGGTTTCACTTTGACCGCCGCTCTGGCTTTTGGTTTCGGTTTATCTTCCGCTTTTGGTCCACGCCGGTTCTGCTCGGGTTTTTTGCGATCAGCAAACGGGTTCTGTGAAACATTGAACTGAATGCGCAACGGCGTTCCCTGAAGTTTGAAAACCTCCCGGAATGTATGTTCCAGATAGCGGCGATACGAATCCGACACCTTGTCCAGCGCATTGCCGTGAATGACGATGACGGGCGGATTCCGCCCGCCCTGATGGGCGTAGCGCAGCTTGGGCCGGAAAATTCCGTTGCGCGGCGGTGACTGTCTGGACACCGCGTCGATCAGGGCGCGGGTCAATTGCGGCGTGGACAAATCGACCGTCGCCGCCTTGTAGGCGGCATCCACCGAACGGAAGACGTGGGCCAGTCCCTGCCCCTTGAGCGCCGAAACATAATGGAAGTTGGCAAAGTCCAGAAATTTCAGCTTGGCTTCGAGATCGCCCTTGAGCTGATCCCGGACGTAGGCATCGAGGCCGTCCCATTTATTCACCGCGACCACCAGAGCACGACCGGATTCAACCACGAAACCGGCGATATGGGCGTCCTGATCGGAAATATCCTGCTGGGCATCAAGGACGAGGATCACCACATGGGCATCCTCGATGGATTGCAGGGTCTTGATCACGGAAAACTTCTCGATGGTTTCGAAAACCTTGCCTTTACGCCGCAAACCCGCGGTATCGATCAGCGTGTAGTTTTTCCCGCCACGCACGAAATCAATGTAGATGGCATCGCGCGTCGTTCCCGGCTGATCGAAAGCAATGACACGCTCTTCGCCGAGCAGGGCGTTGATCATGGTGCTTTTACCGACATTCGGACGCCCGACGATGGCCACCTTGAGCACATCGTTTTCGTTGCGGCCCTCTTCCGGTGAGGGATAGGGATCCAGAACGAGTTCGATCAGGCTGCGCACCCCCTCTCCGTGCGCCGCCGAAATGGCGAACGGTTCACCCAGCCCGAGTTCGTGAAAATCAGCCACCACGATACCCTGGCTCATGCCTTCAGCCTTGTTGACCGCGACAAAGACCGACCGGTCATTCTTGCGCAACTTGTTGGCGATCTCCTTGTCGAGCGCCGTGATCCCGACGCGACCATCAACGATGAAGACAACCGCATCCGCTTCGGCTATGGCCTGTTCGGTCTGGCGCGCCATCTCGTGCATGATGCCGTCTTTGGCCAGCGGTTCGAAACCGCCGGTATCGACCACCAGATAGGGTTTGCTGCCGAGTTTTCCGTGACCGTAGTGGCGGTCGCGCGTAAGACCCGGAATATCGGCCACCAGGGCGTCACGCGTCTTGGTCAGCCGGTTGAAAAGTGTTGATTTGCCAACATTCGGGCGACCGACAAGCACAATGGTTGGTTTCATTCCGCCTCGATGGCGTAGATACCGCCGTTACTGGTCTGGATCAGCAGACTCGTACCCAGCACCTGCGGGGGCGCGACAACCGGACTGCCGTCAGTGCTCAGACGGCCGGCAAACGAACCGTCTTCGCGGCTCAGAAAATGCACCACCCCCTGAACATCGGCAACGGCGATCAGGCCACGACGCGGCAAGGGTGCGGTCAGACGACGGTGGAAGAGTTTGTCCTGCTTCCAGATACTTGCACCGCTCGCCATGTCGAGCGCATGGACCGAACTTTTGTCGTCGGTGACGTAAAGATAGCGATTATCAATGGCCAGGCCAACGGAACTCGACATGTCCCGTGCCCAGACGAGATTGCCGTTACTGAGGTCAAAACAGGCCACACGGCCCTGAAACGCAACGGCACAGATCATCCGTCCGGAAATGACCGGAGCGCTGGTAATATCAGCCACACGTTCGAGTTCAGTCGATCCCTTGGGTAGTGCCACCGTCCCTTCCCACATCGCCGCCCCGTTGGATGAACTAACCGCGATCAGTTTGCCTCCCGGAAACCCGGCGAATACGAATTTGCCGTCAAAGATCGGTGCCGCCGTAACGCGCAGCGAAAGGGCTGGGGTCGGACGCTGGTATATCCATTTACGTTTGCCATCCTGCGCATCATAGGCGGCCAGACGGTTATCGCCGCTACGCACGACGACAAGCCCGTCCCCCAATACCGGGGGCGAAAGAATCTCGCTGGTCGCTCTGGCCTTCCACAACAGCTTGCCGTCGGCGCTGGCAAAGGCCAGCAGGTCACCCTTCGGGGAACCGACCACAACCATGCGTTCGTCGGCCCCTACCCCGCCCGAAAGCGGCTGACCGGCATTGATCTTCCAGGCCAGTTTGCCTTCATTGACGCGAATCAGATTGCCGTCCCTGCCGGCGGCATAGACGGAAGAACCGACCACAGCCGGGGCAAAGACATAAACATCGCTCTTGCCGACACTTTCACGCCAGACGACCCGTGCCTCCGCGCTCGCCTTGAACGGAATGAGTTCAGCCATCTTTGGCCCGCTACTTTTGGCAAAAGGATTCAATGACTCAAGCGTCGAACAACCCGCCAGCGCCAGCACCAGCCCGATTGCGGCAAGGCACTTGTGCATTACTTGACCCCGCCCAGCGCATCGAGTTTCTGCTGTACGAGTTCGCGATAGACCGCATCGGACTGTGTTTTCCAGCCCTGTGCCAAATCGTTCAGCTTGCCGTTTTTATCGGCTTCGGCAAGTCTGGCCAGCGCATTCTGATAGGCCGCATGGGCTTCAGCCTTCTTGCCCTGGGCAGTGAACACGTCGCCCCGGTAATCCTGGAAGCGTGCTTCAAACGACGGACTGACGCTGCCATCGAGGTGTTTCAAGGCCTGATCGTAGGCTTTTTCGTCGAGCAGTACGGCGGCCAGACGCAGACGTGCCAGATCGCGCAGTTCATCCTTGCCATGCTCGACCACCCAGAGCAGCTGGACTTTGGCCGTTTTTGCCTCGCCTGCTTCAATCATCGCCTTGGCCGCAGTCAGCGCAGCCAGGGGGGCATAACTCGTTCCGCCGAATTT